>CAYWDY010000100.1:880-8487 GCA_964455985.1 uncultured Flavobacteriales bacterium | reverse complement strand
GATCGTTTTGGGATCGAAATGCTGGGAATGACCGGATTGTTCCTGCATCATCAAGCGTCCCTCCTGATTCACGCCGAGGATCATCCCTTCCATTCGTTTTCCGTTGACTTCATACCACGCCCAATCTCCACGACGGAGCAGGCACCGGTGATACGCTTCACGGATCTGCTTGTCACCCGATGACTTCAGCTGCAGGTAGTTTTTTTCCAGGTTCCGGCATATCGAAACATAAAGCGCTTCAGTGGATAATTCCCGGCCAAGAATTTGTCGGAGCGAAACCGGATTGGGCAGCTCGGTCGGGAATTCCGTCTGGTTGACGTTGAGTCCGATGCCTACAATACTTTGCCTGACTTCAAAATCATAGATCGTATTCTCGATCAGGATACCGCCTACTTTGCGGTTCTGATGATAGATATCATTAGGCCATTTCACCTTGAGATCCAAGGCAAAGGTTTCTGCAACGGCCTCCACCAAGGAAACCGACACGGCCATGGTCAGCTGAAACACCGTTCGGGTATTGAGGAACGTCGGGTAGAACAGGAAGCTGACCAACAAGTTGGCATCGCGTTCGCTCAACCATTGATTGCCCTGCAAACCCCGGCCACCCGTCTGGTAGCCAGCCAGAACGGCAGTTCCTTCGGGCGAGCGTTGGGAACGCTGAACGGCATTCAGGTACGCATTGGTCGACTCCACTTCCCGGAGCATGACTTTCTGCCGTCCTGTGAATAAGGTGGTTAAATCCGTTTGCACGATTTATTGATGGTCAGGAACGATTCCCGTCGTTAATATCCGTATATTCGTTGGAATCACCAACGCCTTATCCAAGGCGATTAAGAACGGAATGACGCCAAAGACCAAGGCCGCTAAACCCAAGGCCACCAAACCGAAAGCCACCCGCCGAAAGATAGATCCCACCCTTGCGCTGCGTCAAGCTGTCATTGAAGGCATGCAGGAAAAGAAAGCCAAGGATATTGTTTGCATCGACCTTCGTGAAGTGAAAAATGCCGTCGCGGATTTTTTCGTGATCTGTCATGCCGATACCAAACCTCAGATCGACGCCATCGCCCGATCCATCGAGGAAATCGTGTACAAAGAGATTAAGGAGGACGCCTTGCACGTCGAGGGTAAGACGAATGCGGAGTGGATACTGGTTGACTATTCCACGGTTGTCGCCCACGTCTTTCTCCATGAAAAACGGGAATTTTACGGGTTAGAACGACTTTGGGCCGATGCGGAAATCGAGCGCATCGTCAGTAACTATTAATCGCTAACTTTGTTTACAGACTAGTTGTCAGGTCATGCCCTAATGGCATCAATCTTGACATTCTTTGGGTAATCAACGAAGTATTTCATGAGTGAAGAACAAAAAAAAGACGGCGACAAGGGTAACCGCAAATCATTTCCGAATGGCCCTCGTTTCCGCTTCAACTTTTATTGGCTGTACGGCATATTGATTTTCGTTCTGTTGCTGACTCAGGTATTCTCTTGGGGCGGGGGCGAACGCAAGACCAGCATCGACAATTTCGAACGCAACATGCTGATGACTCACGATGTCGAGAAGATCGTGGTCACCAACGAAGTGGCGCATGTGTACATCAAAAAAGACCGGCTCAAGGAAGAGAAGTACAAAGACGTCCGCAACACCACGTGGGGCAACGCCGAAAATCCCGGGCCGCATTACTACCTCAATACTGGTCCCGCTGAGATATTCAACCAGCGCATCGAAGCAGTGCAGAAAGATTTCGCTCCGCAAGAAAAGATCTCCATCGATTACGAACCCGACACGGACGGTTTCTGGGATGTCTTCCTTTCCTACCTCCTCCCGATTGGATTTTTCGCCCTCATCTGGATCCTGATGATGCGTCGCATGGGCGGTGGCGGTGTCGGCAACCAAGTGTTCAACATCGGGAAATCAAAGGCCCAACTGTTCGACAAAGAGCTGCAAGTCAAAATCACCTTCAACGACGTAGCCGGCCTGGAAGAAGCCAAAGTGGAAGTGATGGAAATCGTCGACTTCCTCAAAAATCCCAAGAAGTACACCTCGCTCGGCGGTAAGATCCCACGCGGAGCCCTGCTTGTTGGTCCTCCCGGAACAGGAAAAACGCTGTTGGCCAAAGCCATGGCCGGTGAAGCCCAAGTACCCTTCTTCTCCCTCTCCGGATCCGACTTCGTAGAAATGTTTGTCGGCGTCGGCGCCTCACGCGTCCGCGACCTGTTCCGTCAAGCCAAAGAAAAAGCACCGTGTATCATCTTCATCGATGAAGTGGATGCCATCGGCCGTGCCCGTGGCAAATCCCCGTCGTTCAGTTCGAACGACGAACGGGAAAGCACGCTCAACCAGCTCTTGACGGAAATGGACGGCTTCGGAACCAACTCCGGCGTCATCGTCATTGCCGCCACCAACCGCGCCGACATCCTCGACCGCGCGTTGCTGCGCCCCGGTCGTTTCGACCGCCAGATCTATGTGGAGCTTCCGGACCTCAACGGCCGCAAGGCCATTTTTCAGGTCCACTTGAAGCCGCTGAAGATCAACGACACCCTTGACATCGACTTCCGCGCCCGTCAGACTCCCGGATTCTCCGGCGCCGATATCGCCAACGTATGCAACGAGGCAGCCCTTATCGCTGCCCGCAAAAACAAGGAGACGATCGACAAGCAGGATTTTCTGGACGCCATCGACCGTATCATCGGTGGGCTCGAGAAGAAAAACAAAATCATCACGCCGCAGGAAAAGAAAGTGATTGCCTTCCACGAAGCCGGTCACGCCTCCGTCAGCTGGCTTCTGGAGCACGCTTCACCGCTGGTGAAAGTAACTATCGTTCCCCGCGGGAATTCGCTGGGAGCCGCGTGGTACCTGCCTGAAGAACGCCAAATCACCACCCGCGACCAGCTGATGGACGAGATTTGCGCCGCCCTCGGGGGACGTGCAGCCGAAGACATCGTTTTCGGTAAAGTATCCACCGGTGCACTCAGCGATCTGGAGAAAATCACCAAGCAAGCCTACGCCATGGTGACGATCTACGGACTGAACGACAAAATCGGCAACATCAGCTTCTACGACTCTTCCGGTCAACAGGAATACTCCTTCGGAAAGCCATATAGCGAGCAGACCGCACAAACCATCGACCAGGAAGTCAAAAAGCTGATCGACGAGGCGTACGGCCGTACCACCCAACTCCTTTCCGCCCACAAAGACCAGCTGACCAGCTTGGCCAACCGCTTGCTCGAAAAAGAAGTGATCTTCAAGGAAGACCTGGAGAGCATTTTCGGCAAACGCCCGTGGGAGGAAAAGGACGCTCCGGCCCTGCCCAGTGCCAACGGCCACGGCGAAGCCTCCGCTTCTCTGCCCGCTGCCCCGGAGAGCGTCTGAAAACGCCTCCGCACTCCTTACCGTCATCATCGACAGGATAAGGGGTTTCTTACTACCTTCGTCCTACCATGCAGGAACGTATTTCCCGCGACCGGATGCTCAAGAAGATCCGTCAGGCGTTGATCGAAAAGACTGACCCTCATTTTCCATCGTTGGAATGGGATCAGTCCGTTTACAAACCAGCGGAAGGAGAAAGTCCCGAAGAGCAGTTCGCGCTGGCGTTCACCCGCGTTGGCGGCCATTTCACATTTTGTGAAAACGAGCTGGAAGCGATGGAACAGCTGATCCGGATTTCGGAAGAGAAAGGCTGGAAGAACTTTTATTGTTGGGAGAAACCCTTGCAGCACTTGTTGCAACAGGCTGAATTCCCGTTCACCGATACGTCGGATTCGTTTCCCGAAGGTATGGTCGGCATCACCTCCTGCGAGGCCTTGGTTTGTCGCCTGGGCAGCGTCATGATCTCGTCCGGACTGGGATCGCGCCGCCTCTTCGTGGCGCCGACGTACCACGTGGTGATAGCGCGTACAAGCCAGCTGGTACCGGATCTCAAAGACGCCCTGCTGCTCATTCGAGAAAAATACCATCCGCAAGTACCTTCCATGATTGCGACGCTTACAGGCCCAAGCCGAACGGCCGATATCGAGAAGACACTCGTGACGCCAGCCCATGGACCTGCGGAGATACATGTCCTATTGATCGACGAATCATGAATGATTGGGTAAAAGTATATTCGGCCGGGCACGCCCATCAGGCTGAAATCGTTCTCGCGGTATTGGAAGACCACGGCATCGAAGGATCGATGATAGATAAGAAAGACTCGAGTTACCTCTTCGGCGAGATCGAAGTGTATGTGAAACAGGAACAAGCGCAAGCGGCGCGCAAGATCATCGAGGAGAACCAACTGTGAGTAACCTGACGCAGCGGATCATCACGGCCATCATCGGAGCCACCCTCGTCATCGGAGCGATCCTGTACGGCGAATCCACCTTTCTGCTGTTGCTCCTATTGATCACCGTGCTGGGTGTTACCGAGTTCTACCGGCTGCTGAAGCAAAACGGATTCCATCCGCAAGTAGCACCCGGGGTGCTGTTGGCCGTGTTGCCTTTCCTCTCACCACTGATCTCCGCATCAACCGGTTTAGCGTGGAACGGACTGCCGTTCCTCCTCGTGCTGCCCTACCTCCTCTTCATCCGGCAGCTCTACCTGACATCCGACAAGCCGTTCACCGATATCGCCCTCACCTTTCTCGGACCGTTCTACATCGCTTTTCCACTGTTCCTCTTTTACCTGTATTCTTTTCAAGGAAACAATACCGACCATTATCATCCGACCAACGTGTTGGGCTTCCTCTTCCTGCTCTGGTCAGCTGATTCCGGCGCTTATTTCGCGGGACGTTTCCTCGGCAAGCACAAACTCTTCGAACGCATCTCCCAGAAGAAAACATGGGAAGGGTTCGTCGGTGGCTTGGCCCTGTCGCTCCTGGTATCCTACTTCATCGGCCAGTACTACACCAACCTTTCTCCCTCGACGTGGATGATTCTTTCCGTAATCATTACCGTCACCGGCGCGTGGGGCGATCTGGTAGAGTCGATGTTCAAGCGCAGCCTCGATATCAAAGACTCCGGCACGTTGCTTCCGGGTCACGGTGGTGTCTTGGACCGTTTTGACGGTCTCTTCATTGCGGCTCCGTTCGTCTTCACCTACCTCCTGCTCCTTTCCTGATATCACAAGTCCGTTGTGGGTAATTCCTGATAGGACTCCTGACACGATACGTGCTGACGGGATACCTTCGTCAAAAATCATTTATTCATGATCCGCTTCCACCGCGAAGGAACAGCTTCCATCATCATCACCATTCTCGTCGTGGCGCTGTTAAACGTAGCCACCACACAGCTTTTTCCGACTTCAGCCTTGATCCACGGAATAACCGTAACAGTTTGTGCCGTGCTGTTATATCTCATACTTCAATTCTTCCGAAATCCAAGGCGGCATACGGTGTTGAACGACATGCACGTCATCGCACCGGCCGACGGCAAAGTAGTCGTGATTGAAGAGACGCAGGAGACGGAATACCTGAAAGACAAGCGACTCCAAGTATCCATTTTCATGTCGCCCCTCAACGTACACGTCAACCGGTATCCGGTGAGCGGTACGGTGGCCTATTCGAAATACCACCCCGGTTTATACCTGGTGGCGTGGCATCCGAAATCATCGACGGAGAACGAAAGGACGACCGTGGTGGTGGAAACCAAAAGCCAAGTCCCTGTGCTGTTCCGTCAGATCGCGGGTGCCTTGGCACGCCGCATCGTCTGTTATGCGAAAGCGGGAGATACAGCCCAGCAAGGAGAAGAATTCGGATTCATCAAGTTCGGATCACGCGTAGACATCTTTCTTCCGGTAGGAACAAAAGTCAATGTGGCGTTGAACCAACACGTGCGCGGCGGTGAAACCGTTATCGCAGTTTTGTAAGACTAACGCGTTGCGGTTGCCGTCCGGTTATCTACCGTCTGACCATCGCGGATCGAATAACTGAAGCTCAGCGTACCGTCCGAACGGAACGTACCGGAACCTTGAAGGGTATCCGATCCCACGTAGTTTACAGGAATGGTAATGTTGCCACCGTTTACCGTCGCATTCACATAGGTGCTTTGTCCGTAGCCGTCGAAGTTCTGCATGCGAATAGCGCTAGAAGTCGACCCGGCGGTGATGTTCATCGTGAAATTGAGCGGCCCGCCAACGGGGCCGTCAGAAGCGCAAGTCCATTGACCCAGGTAATCGTCACGCGTGACTGTCGGATCGACAGCGTCGTCGGGTTCACAGGCAATGACCGAGGTGACGAGCGCCAGGGCCAGAAACGAACGGATAATTGTTTTAGCAGTCATGATCAAGGCGAAAGAATCATTTCAACCGTTCGCGGATATCCAATCGGTGGCGGCGAAGCGTATCGAGGGCGATGTCGTACCCGGCATCGGCATGACGAATCACGCCCATGGCGGGATCGTTGTGAAGCACGCGCTTGAGGCGGCGTTCTGCATCCGCCGTACCGTCGGCAACGATGACCATACCGGCATGGATGGAATAACCCATACCTACACCACCGCCGTGGTGAAGCGACACCCAGCTGGCGCCGCCGGCGGTGTTGATCAGGGCGTTGAGTACCGGCCAGTCGGCGACGGCATCACTGCCGTCCTTCATGGCTTCGGTCTCGCGGTTCGGAGAGGCGACGGAGCCGGTATCGAGGTGGTCGCGGCCGATAACGATCGGAGCTTTGACTTTGCCGGTGCGCACGAGCTCGTTGAAGGCGAGGCCTGCCTTTTCGCGGTCACCCATGCCGATCCAGCAGATGCGCGAGGGCAATCCTTGGAAAGCGATGCGTTCGCGTGCCATTTTCATCCAACGGTGCAATGATTTGTTTTCCGGGAAAAGCTGCAGAATGGTTTCGTCGGTGACGCGGATATCTTCGGGATCGCCGGACAAAGCCGCCCAACGGAACGGGCCCTTGCCTTCGCAGAAGAGCGGGCGAATGTAGGCAGGAACGAAGCCGGGGAAATCAAAGGCGTTCTTCAATCCCCGCTCGAAGGCACGGCCGCGGAGGTTGTTGCCGTAGTCGAAGGTGATGGCACCCATTTTCTGCAAGTCCAGCATAAGCTGTACGTGTTCGACCATGGACGCATAACTCAACTCGATGTATTTGGCCGGATTGGCATCCCTCAATACGGCACCTTCCTCGTTTGATAATCCTTCGGGCAAATAGCCGATGAGCGGATCGTGTGCGGACGTCTGATCCGTGAGAACATCGGGAACGATGTTGCGTTCTTTCAGTCGCTTCAGCAGCTGGACAGCGGTGCAGATGACCCCGATGGATTTGTTTTCTCCTTTGCGTTTGAATTCGAGCGCGAGGTCGATGGCTTTGTCGAGGTCTTTTTCGATGATGTCGAGGTAACGTGTTTCGACGCGTTTGACAGCTCGCCACTCTTCCACTTCAGCCGCCAGACAAACGCCTTCAGCCATGGTGATGGCCAACGGCTGAGCACCGCCCATACCGCCCAATCCTGCTGTTACGCAGAGGCGGCCTTTCAAGGTGCCACCGAAATGCTGATCGGCCACGGCGTTGAACGTTTCATAGGTGCCTTGGACAATACCTTGCGAACCGATATAGATCCAGGAGCCCGCCGTCATCTGACCGTACATCATCAAGCCTTTGCGTTCCAATTCATCGAACGTTTCCCAGTTGGCC
>CAYWDY010000100.1:0-870 GCA_964455985.1 uncultured Flavobacteriales bacterium | reverse complement strand
GCAGATAACCATCGATTTGTGCCTGCGCCGTGGCCAGTTGGGCACGAGCTGCGAGTTGCTGATGATGACGCGGGGAGCGTCTTTGTGCGTGGGAAGAATACCGACCGGCTTTCCGCTCTGAACCAGCAGCGTCTCGTCTTCGTTGAGGTCTTTAAGTGCCTTGACGATCAGGTGGAAGGATTCGACGTTGCGGGCGGCTTTACCGCGACCGCCGTACACGACCAGGTCTTCGGGGCGTTCCGCCACATCGGGATCCAAGTTGTTGTGCAGCATGCGCAGGGCCGCTTCCTGAACCCAGCCTTTGCAGGTTAGTTGCGTTCCAGTCGGCGTGACAGCCGACGATAAGTCCAGTTTTTCGGAGGAGGTAAGAGTTGACATGAACGATTTTGTTTATTTGCCGGGCTTGGGTTTGGGTCGACCTTGTGTCTTGTTGAAATTCCAAGGGCAATGGCGACAACCACTCTGACAGCAATAACCCCTTTTCAGGTGATATTGTTCGGTGAAAACGATAAACCCTTCCGGGGAAAGGTAATAATCGCCGGGTTCGAACTTGTCAGTGATAGCCATGCGGTTGGAATTCTTCGAACACGCCTAATAATCAGCGAATTTACTCATTTTTGACGAATGAAATCTGTCGATGACGCGTTTGACCGGCTGTTTCTGGCCGCTCCGGTGGTGGAACGGGTGGTATGGCCTGCTTTCGATGCTGCCGGAGTAGAGGTCTCTGTGTTGCGGGAGGACCTCCGGCATCCGGTTCTTGGCGGAAATAAACTGTGGAAGCTGAAATACAACCTGGAGGCCTTTGCTTCCTCCGGCTGTGCTGGCATCGTGACGCTGGGCGGAGCCTACTCTAATCACGTCAGGGCCATC
>CAYWDY010000099.1:0-8571 GCA_964455985.1 uncultured Flavobacteriales bacterium | reverse complement strand
TGGTTCTATAAAACCAGGAAAGATAAGAATAGCTGGAACCTCACTCTAAAGAGCAAGTTTTACAGTTACATATGGTGTTGATGCAACAGGACTAAAGTTTGACTTATCATCTTATATAAAGTCATTTTTTAATAAATCTAGTATAGATTCATCTTATTATATTGCCAGAATTGATGAGGTTTACACTTTAGACACTAGTGGTAGAAAATTAAACTCTTTTGATGTTTTGGGAACAAAGATTAAAAATAACCTATATGACTTAAGAAGTGCTTATTCAGATTCTTCTATTTTAAATACTCAATTTGTTTTACCATCGACATCAAATAACTCATCTATTCAAAAATCAGCCGGAACAAAAGTATTTATTTCTCTTCCAATTGCAAAAGAAAATGATTTTGAAGATATTTATTTTGCCACAAACTCTCAAATTTACTCATCAAAATCTTATGCATTTATATCTAAAATAAATGTTACATCTGGTTTTAGAAATGCTGCAGGAAATATAGTAGGAAGCTTGGCAGTATACAGCGCTTGCCAACCACCATCTGGCAGATCTTTCCTATCTAACTATAGTTTTATAGCTCCAAAAGAAGGAGAGAGAATTTCTGTAAAATATAATATTAACAGATTATTGCTTGATGCAACTACAGCAGTCGAAAGGGTAAGGCCAATAACATCAGATGTAATTATAAAAGAGGCTGCAGAAATACTCGTTGATGTATCTGGAGAAGTTTTAGTTAATGAAGATCAAATTCAAAATGCAGACTTTATACTTCAAAATGTTTCTGATGAAATTTCAAGATTATTATCGACAAATGCATTAGGACCAACAGTAGACTACTCTGACGTAATATCTGCTGGAACCAGAGTTTCTGGAGTTGATTCCATCAATATATCTCAGTTTAATGTTTCAGGAAGCCCTGGTAGAAAATCTTTTATTAAAGCATTAGAAAATCAGACAATAAATCCTGGTAATATATTTTTAGAAGCTGTATCTAGAAAAGATTTTAGAATAAGCTAGAGAGAGATTAATGCTAAGACCTATTTCGTTTAAAATCTTATCAACAACCCAGCTAAAAATTGGATTTAATTTAAATTTATCAACAGGTATTGGTGTAGATAATTTTAAAATAGAATCAGTATCTGGGTCAGATAAAAACGTAGATATCTTATCAGTTAGTCTGGATAAAAATGAAGCAACAATAAACACAAGGCCACACTATGCAAAGGCTTATTATGTTTTAAAGCTTATAGATTCAGATAAATCCAATTTTATTAGTGAAAAAGGAATATCATTAATAAATGATGATATATCAAGAGATATATATTTTATAGGTGTAGATAAAGTAAATCAGATAAAAGATGATATTTTATTCAAGACACCATCAATTTATGCTGTTGACAATACGCTTGTATCATCTGTTTTGGGCATTCAGGCAGACCAGCTCCTAAAAGCACAGCATGCCATAGGCAGTGTGCTTAACGATAACTATATATCTGAGCTATCAGAAAATGAATATAGAGTAAGAAGTTCTGGAGCAACAGATAGATTATCAAATGAAAATGCATATGAGATTGAAAGAGTTTCTCTATCTCCATCTGGAACAAATATTATAAATAAAACTATTGAGATAGAGTCATCTGATATTTATCCTATAAACTTAAAACAGGAGTTTGTAGAGTTATTCAGTATAAACAATACAACACAAAATGCATCATTTAATGGATTTTTAATCTCTGTTCCAAATAAAAATATAATTAAGCTATCATATTTAAAGGTAATTAAAAGCTCAGATGCAGAAGACTGTGATGGAAATATTGGAACAATTTATAATATAGATAAATATAAATATTCAATAAAGAATAATAGATATGATCAAAAAAATAGTTTTTCTAATTTTGAATTAGAATCAAATCAAATTTTGATATCTGATTTTGGAAATATATCCAGACCAGAATTTGGTGATACAATAATATTGTCATATTATTATGAAAATAATTCCATTTCAATTATTGAATCTAGCATAGAAGTATATGAAACTGTAGATGTTTTAAATGAAAGTATTCCTTCTAATTCAAAATTTTTCACTTTAAAAAATTCAAATTTAATTGACTCTCTAGATAATCAGCCAGAGATAGGTGGTATAGAATTCAAAATAAGTGAAAACTCTACCGATGTTCCTTATCATTTTTCTAGGGAGCTAAAATTTAACTTTTCATCTTTACCAAAAAGTACTGGAGAATATACTGTAAATTATCAGACAGGTGATGTTTATGTTGTGGGCAGTTCAATTGGTGAAGGTACTGGGTATAATTATTTTTTTGCAAACTATAAGTACAAAAATGTTTATAAAAATAATTTAGATTATAATTTATATAACTCAGAGTTAAACTTAAATTATTTAAGGCCTGTTTTTGGAAAAAATATCAAAATATCTTTTGATTATGAGACTATTTTTTCAGAGGACATAGACTATAAGCCCATGGTTCATCAAGAAGTTCTTGGTGAAAATGTAAATAATAATGTAACATCTTCTTTTTCCTTAAAAACAAACTTTGGGCCAATAACTGATGTTTTCAGAATATACAATCAGACAACAGGAGAAATATATTCTTTAAATTATTTTTATGATAACAATATTTATTTCACTGGCAATAAATTACCAACTACAAGTAATAGCTTATCAGAAGATGGACTATTTGTTAGGGCTAATGGAGAAGAGTTGATTCCAGCCGGTAGGCTCTTATCTCCAATGCATTATGCAAAAATAACATCAAATGCTAGCAACACCAATATAGAGTTTTATCCTGGAATTCCAGCAGAATTAATTAGTGAATTAAATACTGAATATTTTATTAGATTTTTAGATTTAAAAGTTGATGATTATAAAATAATATCTTTTTATAACCCAGATTCAAATAATTTAATCTCTGGATTTTCTATACAATCTGAGTTAGCAATTCCTACTATAAACTCAAGAATTCAAGTAGGACCGTATATATATTTCTTTGATCTTAAAAATAACAAGATAATGAATCAAACAGGTGATGGTGTAGGCTCTTCGCTAAATTCATCAGTATCCTTTGATTCTGAAAATTTCATTAATGAAAAATATTTTGAGCCAATAAACAAAAATAAAGAAATATCTGTTTTAAATTCTGGATCCCAATTATATGCAATATCAGATGACCAACTTGGAGTTGTAAATAAGAATTTATCTAGATTAAGATCTTCTGGTGATTACTCTATAGATTATAATAATGGCGTAGTTTATTTGGCCAGTTCTTATAAAAATTATTTTGGGTTAATTTTTTATAATCATGCAAGCCACGCTGCTCAAAATAAAAATATTATAGCAGTATCAAATATATCAAAAAAAATATCAGGATCTGATTCTAATGATATTTCAGTAATATCATATGAATCTACTTTTGATTCTAATTTTATAAATATTTCTGATTTAGAATCAACAACACACTATTATAATAAATCTTCTTTTATAAATAATAGTGGTGAATTAGAAGAAAAATTAATTGTAAATGATGATTTTACAATAAAGACTGATTATCAGATACGTGGAATTACATCTATAAATAAGTTACAAGATATTTTTGGAAAAGATTTAGATTCAAATATCTTAGTTGATAGAGTTATGGATTCTAGCTCAAAAAATCTATTAAAGAATGTAGCTGATGGTGGCAAAAATTACTATTCAAAAAATTCTATAACATTTTATGAAAATGTAATTGATTTGAAATTATCATCAAGATCAAAGATAAATTTACTTGGTTCTAATTTTGAAATAAGATTTAAAACACAGGATATAAAATCAGTTTATAATTTAAAAAATAAATCAGATCAAACACTGTTAGATCAAAATTTGAATTTTATAATTCAAAATGAATTAATTATTAGTTCAATAATAGAAGTTGATGTATTACATTTAAATATCTCAATAAACAATTTAAGCAACTTATATTCATTTAATTTAAATAATGATTACATTATAGTAAATGACAGTAGATGGAAGATTACAGACTTTGATGGCCTAAACTCATTCACTATAGAAAAATATTCAGAAAATTATGGTGAAGAATTTAATTATGATTTAGCCAGCCTATCCATAAGACCATTGGTTACTTATGGAGCTGAAACAAAAATAATTTATCCATATAATCTATTTATTACAGCAAATGAGGTTGTAGTTCTTAATTTTATAACTAATAATTCTTTGGTTCCAGGCGATGCAGTTTGTATAGATTATAGATATGGAAACATATTTTTTGATTATATATACCTAAATGACACAATACTTGTCTATTACGAATATGGTGATAATGAAATAGATTGGAGCATTAATAACTCAATATTGGAAGGACAGGGTTATTACGTTACTTATAGGTATGGCGCTTTAAGATCTGGATTGAGAAGAAATTTTGGAAGATTAACCTCTATCCCATTTTTTGATAATCAATCCTATTCAATAGATAGAGAGTTCTATAGAGATGCTGTTGCTGGAGTATTATCCGCATATCCAAAAGGACCAACTACAGATGCAATATCTGGGTTAGTAAAATCAGTAGTAAAAACAACCCCAACGATAAAAGAATTATCGCTTAGTCCTTGGATTTTAGGAAGAGACTACTTGTCTCCAGCGGAGATAGGCTATAAAGGTACATTAGAATTTTCTGATGGAAAGTTTGGGTCTGGATTAAAAATAAAAGAAGATAACTCTGTTTTTATGCCAGCAATTTCTAATTTATCACTTGATGAGGGAACTTTTGAGGCATGGATTACTCCAGATTGGTATGGAATAAATAATGATGCCACCCTAACATTTGATTTTGATAATATTGGAGAGAAAAAGTTTTATTATATCGGAGGAGATCCATTCTCTTCAAGGAACGGCTACGATGTAGCCTGCTCTACTTGTGATTCGGATCATTCTGGCTTTGACTTTACTGGTGGAAAGCTAACTATATACAAAGCTCCTGATGTTGATGGGTACGCTTCTTATAACGCCGAAGAATTATTCGGAATATTTAATAAAAAAATAGTGTTAAACAGAGAAACTAAAATTAAAACAGATTTTGAATTCTCAATAAATGATTCTTATCTACCATTGGGGTCTGAATCATTTGAAAAAATGATATCAGACGGATCATTCAAGTCTAGTATTTTTCTATCAGATTTTGATCATAAATTATTTTCTGCATATACTGAAGTAGAAACATATAAGGTTGATGGATCAACGCTTATTTTTTCTGATATAGAATCTGAGAAAGACTTAATTCTTAACTTTAATCCACCATATCCAACGGTTGGTTGCTCTTGTTATTATCCAAATCAAAATAATATTTTGGAAAATTTTGATAAATTAGAAATTGAAATTAAGTTAGATAGTCCACTATCATTTAATGAATTATTTAATTATGATTTTATGTCATCATTTTCAATAAAATCATTGCTTATAATAGATCAAGAAGGAAGATTTTATCAAGTAACGGGTTCTAGAGACTATTATGGAGACAAGGTTGAGACACAAACTGATTTGATTTATGGTTTTTTTGTCTCAAGATATCCAATAAACTATCCGTCTATTACCTCAAAATCATATGATGAAATTAATTCTATAAATATATCAAAATTTGTAATAGCAAAAAAAGTATTTAGATTAAATTTAAAAGAAAATTCAAAAAGTGTATCTTACTTTAATCTAGAATATTCATGGTTGTTTGATTGGGATAAAAAAGAAAAAGTTTCTTACTATATTGATCCAATCGGAAATGTATCTTATATTAGCACTAAGCTAGATAAATATCAATTTTTTTATACCGACTTACAAGATAGTAATTTACTCTTAGAGTTTGGAGTAGATTCTATAAGCAAATCTACTGCAATTGGTGTGTTTGGAACAACCTCAATCAATGTATATAAAAATCTGATAAATATTTATTATAAATTTAATTTAAATGATATTTATATTGGATCAAATTCAATAAAACCAAATAAAAGCACATTCTCTTTGAATAGACTTGACGGGAATATTGATGTAAATGGAATTAGTAACTTTATAGATAGCAATGATGGAATTTACATCGGATATGATTCAAACTGCCTATCTCCAATAAATGAAAATATTGGACAATGGTTAATAAAATCAAGATTTTTAAAATATAGCAAATTACCATACGATATTGAATTGATTGATGGTTGCTACAGCAATTTGTATGAACATGTTTATATAGATAATCCAATTACTGGAAAAATAACCACAGACGGTACTTACTCTTCTATTTCTCATATGAGAACCACATTAGATGGTAGTTGTGAGCTAAACCCATCTTGTTCTTTACATCTCAGATTCTTAGGTAATAAATTACTTGAATCTGATGGATGGTCTGTAATTCAAAATTCAGATTCAGATTATATTGATTTTGTTAACGGTGGTAGAGAGGCAGAGTCAATATTATGGAATAAAACCGGAGATTTTAAATCAAATAATATATCTGGTATATATAGAGTTTATGACATATCTGAATTTGGACATAACAATAAAATAGAATTACACTCTCAGGTTGGTTGTATTAACGGAAATATAGATTATAATATTAGTGTAAAAATATTAAATTTTGATAATCAAATATTTGATACTTCAAATCAGCAGAATGAAATACTCTCATCTGGTATCATTATTTCTAAAATTAAAAATAATAATTATTCAGTTGGAATATTGTTATCCGCAGATATAAATAAGAATTTAATGATATCTTTATTAGATTGCAATAACAATTTAATTATAAAGTCCTCATATTTTAATTGGAACAATAATGAGTTTAATAACTACAATATTATTATAGATAAGGATAATAATATTGTAAAAATAATTGTAAATAATACTGCGGTACTACAATTAGACCTGTCTTTATTATCAGTACCTACCACTGTCTGTGCCGATCCATCTTCCGATGGTATATCAATAGTCCTTTATGATTCATTATTAAATAATGATTCTGCAATTAATTACTTGGAAAATTTAATATTAGACATATCTACTATAGAATATAGCTCAAGATATATTCCTGGACTTGACAGTCTAGAAAACGATGATATTTTTATAGTATCTGATAATGTAATTAACTTTGAGTTTCATCCAAATCCAATAGAATCCGATGATGATTTATATGATGGATATATTCAAGAGGCAGATATAGATGAAATAATGATTACATCAGATATAGAGAGATATATTGTTGATTCTGCTATAGATAATTCAACCTCTAGATTTTCAATATTTAAAGATGGAAAAGGGTTTTTAAACTTTAGAATTATTGATGGAATAAAAAATAACAAGACATTTTATAACCTAGCAACAAGCATTCGACACTTTACACCAGGAGAAAAACATCATATTGCTGCCAGTTGGAAATTAAATTCTGATATAGAAAAAGATGAAATGCACTTATTTCTTGATGGTCAGGAGGCTCCAAACTTATTTAAGTTTGGCGGAGCAGTTCCAACTAGGATAAATAGTAAGTTTTCTGATATAAGTAAAGAATACCTACAAAACCATATTTATAGAAAAATAATCTTCCCAGAAACAATAACAGATGGAGAAGTGGTTGCAGGAAGTAATATTCTTTATTCTTCAATAGCTTATCTATATTCTGACCTGATAGGCAGAACAATTATCTTTAGTGATTTGGGCGAACCAGAATCTGGTGCTCTGGTTATATTGGAAGTAGGAGATGGTTGGGTTGCCCTAGGAAATATTGATTCGCTTGAGCCGTATGTTTTTGGTGCGAGTGGTAGCAATATAAGACTTTCTCTTGCTCCATATTGCTCCAATATAATGACTGATATTGAGAATGATAAATTTTCAGTATTTAGAGTTAATTGTAGCAATCAAGAGGAAGAGCTTGGTGGATTAGAGTATGTTATAAATAATAACTCTATATTGATTAAAAATAATCCAGGCTACTATCACTATAGGTATAATCCTAAAATAAAGATAATAGAGTTTGTCTATAGAAATTCTGATTGTAGATATGTATCAAGTATTAATAATAGTGATATAGACATTCATATAAAGACATATGGTCTAATAAGTAGAAGATATCATGATATTATAAGTATTTCTAGCTCATCTATTTTCTTAAATGATCCAGAAGAATATCTTGGACTGCCAAACAACAGAAACAATTACAGCATAGTTATGACATCTGGTCCAAGACCAAAAGATTTATCAGATGTTACAATCAAAAAGTATATTCTTCATAATCATTCTATTACAGAGGATTTCATTACAGAAGAGGGTTTTGCAAACTTTTCTATAGATTTATCAGAAGCAACTTTATCATCTTCTTTTATATCATCATTTAAAAATAATGATGGTAGATATTTAGAGATAAAAATAGAGTCTGATAATATTTTATATTCTGCTGCTAATAATCTATCACATCTGATATGTTCAAAAATCATACTTACCTCATCGTCCAAGTCTCCGTGAATATTCAATATTATTTTACATTTGGCTAATTCATAGTCTCTATTATTACCCCATCCTTCAA
>CAYWDY010000098.1:0-8631 GCA_964455985.1 uncultured Flavobacteriales bacterium | reverse complement strand
CCCATGGTGTAGATTATACGGGCGCAAGCGAGGCAAGGAGACAAGGTCACGTAGAGCGTACAGCCGTCCATAGAGACATTGTTCTTGGCGGCATACAGGATGGCGTTCTGCTCGGCATGAAGGGCCAGCGAACAACTGCCTTTACTGTCGCGCGGACAACCGTGATCAGGCCATTCCAGATCACAATTGTGTGTCCCTGCGGGAGGACCGTTATAGCCCAGGGAAACGATGCGGGTGTCTTTGGTCAGTACCGCTCCGACATGGATTTTCACGCAGTGGGATTTGCGCGACAGGTTGAGGGCCAGATCCATGTAGATCTCATCGAAACTCGGACTGCTCATGGGGCAAAGATAGGATGAATTTATGTCCTTACGGCCGGCTTGTTCACATTCCACCGGTGCGGTTCATCCACACTTTCGCATCCGCATCATTCGGCTGGTATTGCAGGACTTTCCGCCAGCAATCACGGGCTTCAGGGATCTCCTTCCTCAAATAATGCATGCCGCCCAAATTGTACCAAGCGAAGGCATTGGCATCGTTGATGGAGATCGCTTTCCGATACAACACAGAGGCACTGTCAATGGCTGAGTTATCGCTCTCCCAAAGCCGCTGACCGATTTGGCGGAACTCATCACTCAGCTGCATCGCGGCGTTGCTGTTGGGGTTAAGTTCCAGGGAACGCTGCATAGCCGCAACAGCCTGATCGGGCTGATTCAGCTCCGCCAAGGCCAACGCCAACAGGCGGTAGGCGTCGGCATAGGCTGGATACTGCTCAATCGCCTTTTCATAATCCTTACGCGCATTTTCGAAATCTCCTTTCTTGAGGTACGCGGATCCGCGGTTGGTGTAGTTGGAAGGGAAATTAGCCATGAACTGGAATGCACGGGAGTAATTCACAATGGCGCTGTCGTACTGATTCCGGTTGAAATACACATTGCCCCGGTTGCACCAAGCCTCCGCCAGCCGAGGCTCAAGGGCGAGTGCGGAATCCGCATCCCGTAAGGCTTCGTCCATTTTCTGCTGACGGAAATGGATCATGGATCGGTTATTATAGGCACGCGGTTGACGGGGATTCAATGCCAACGAACGGTCGATGTCCGCTACCGCCTTCTCCAGATCTCCGGTCTCGTTGTAATACGCACCCCGGTTATTCAGGGCTTCGTGACAGGTCGGGTTCTTGGAGATGATGTCGCTCCAAAGGGTTGAATTTCCTTTCCATACCAAGGTTCGCTGATAGGCCATGACCGAGTAAGGAATGATCAGCAACATCATCACCCAACGCCACGAAGGCAGCGGGCGACGGAGCAGCGACGGCATGGCGTAGAGAAACAGAAAAACACCGAGGTAGGATACGTAGGTGAATCGCTCATAGATCAACGAAGAGTTGAGCGCGAACACATGCAGCGTGGGCAAGATATTGATCAGGAAAAAGGCCAGTCCGAAAGCAGCCAACGGTTTCGACTTCCACCACCGAATCATGTAAAAAACCATTACCGAAAAAAGGATGACGCCTGACACCAACAGGATCATGTACATCGAGTTGTCAGGTTTGGGAAATGCGTAAATAGCCATTTGGTTGACCGGCAAAATGGCTTTGACGACATAATCCGTAAAGGCCTGAAACGTGTAAACGATTTTAGTGCCGAGGGTCACAGGCACAGCGTATTTATCCGCGACAAGTGAGGAGGAGCCGATGGCATACCCTCCAAAAGCCAAGGCGCCGGCCAGAAAGGGAAGCTTGTCGATGAATCGATGGCGATCCATCGTTTTCTGTCGGAGAAGATCCGAGAGCAGCAGAACAACCGGCAAGGTGACAGCCTGTATTTTGGAAAAACCCGAGGCCAGAAAGAGTAAGAAAGAAAAAGCGTACCAGAGCCACTTACGCGATGTACTATGATCGCTGTAGCGCAAATACGTATACCAAGACAACATGAAAAAGAAGGTATAGAGCACGTCCTTCCGGCAGGCGATCCAGGCGACAGCCTCCACGTGCATGGGATGAAGAGCAAAGAGAAACGCGATAATCCACGCTCCCACCCGATCTTGAAGCAGCTTTCGGAAAACCAGAAAAACCAATAGGCTATTGCAGACATGGAGCACCACGTTGGTGCCGTGATACCATCCAGGACTGTCATTTCCCAACGCATGATCGACTGCCAGGGAAAGGACCACCAACGGATTGTAACTCAGCAACACTTTGGTCTTGAACATCAGCACGATGTTGTCCCAGGCCAGCGAACGGATCAAGACCAGTTCACGGATGTAGTGATTGTCGTCCCAATTGGTGACTTCGAAGTCAAAGCATTGGGAATAGACCAAGAGGGTGACCAATACCAACAATAGCGCGGGCCAGAGGTCGGATAAAGGGGCAGACTGCGTTGGTACAGTGCCTTTTTTTGGAGTTTTCGATGCCTTTACCATAACACCTTCAAAATACGTCATTACCCGGTTGGATTGCAATCCGGACGGAGGATCTTTTATCCCCCGATTTCCACCACTTATCCTCCGGAGCCGTCCAACGGGTAAATGCGGATGGACCTCAGGAGGGTATCGGGTGTATCCTTGTATCAGATTCAACGATCAAAAAACAAACTCAAACCATAAACCATTAAAAAACTCAACGCCATGAAAACGAATTTCAACCTCCGCCTCGCTCAAGCCGCCATGACCGCCGCCACCTTGGGCCTTTTAATGACCAGCTGCAGCAAAGAAGAAGGAATCCTTCCTGCACAAAGCGCTACCATGGAAACAGCCTATGTAGAAGAAGATGCCCATGACCGTCGTGGGGGACAACAAACCGAAGATATTCTTCAGATGCAACATGACTTGGCGCGTCTGGCCGGTAAAAACCACGGGACTATCGTTGACCTCCGCGACTATAATGTCCAGCTGGAAAAGCAGACGGGAAAAACCAACAGCCGGATTTTTGACCTCGAAGCTCCTGAAGCGGCAGAACGCACCGCCCATTTCGAAAACCGGGCACACGGACAAACCGTTGTTGACGCTCGCGACGCTTTCGGAAAAACCAAAGGCGGAGACCGAATCTACAACTTGACCGGTTGTGAAAAAACTAACCGTTGCATCATCGACCACGATCCCACCATCGTTACCGGAGATGAGCTAGACTTCACCCCTATCCGTATCGAATACAAGGAGCCTGGTGTACAACACGACTAACAAACCACTCCAACAAAAAAGCCCGGAAGAAAACTTCCGGGCTTTTTGTTTGGGCTGATGTTTGAAATCAGCGATGAGAAACCATCAGTGTACGGTGGCAAAGAAGCCCGTCACCTTGCAAGAGAAGGGAGTAAATTCCCTCCGCCCATCCGGACGTGTCAAACGTAAGAGCACTCGTGCTTCCGGCCTTAATGGTTTGGACAGATACTTCGCGACCTTGGGCATCCAGGACACGGGCCGTGAATGTTCCGAAGGCCGGCGAAATACCTTGAACCGAGAAGGAGGTAGAAGAAGGGTTCGGATACAGTGTCACATCGCGGGTATCGATGGTCGGTACCGAAACCGTAGTGGAAACGACAATGGAATCAATAGCAGAACAACCGGCGGAATTGGTGACCGCTACCCAATAGGTACCCGGTGAAGTAACCGTCAAAGTCTGTCCGGTGGAATTATCGCTCCACAAGTAAGAAGTAAATCCGGCGCCGGCATCCAGCACTAGATTGATCGAACCGGAGAACGTGGTATCTGATCCCAGGTTGACACTGATCGGAGCCAACACATCCACCTGAATAGGCACACGCAGACTCGGGCAAGCGCCGTAGCCACATCCGCTGAACGTAGAAGCAAGTCCAGGATTCTGTGCACCGGCAGAATAAGCAATGCAACTGATATCGCTTGCGACATTGTTATCCGAAGAGCCGATTCGGGATACAGAACTGCCGGCACTACAGGCAACGGCGCCGTCGCCCGACCACTGAGCACCTACACTGATATTGAAACCGGCAATGCTTACCAATTGGTTTTGTATATCCACGGCGGTCCAACCCCAAGCCACGTAATCCTGAAGCTGACCGTTTTGGTCGATGATCATGATCCAACCGGAAGCGTTAGGATTGAGCAGCAGGTTAGAGCCCCAATAGTTGTCGGTAGAATTATCGGAGCGGTATTGTACTTCACCGGCTTGAAAGAGTCCCAGGTCCCACGTAAGTGGATTGGTGGTGTTGATGTCCGTATTTCCGTCGCAAGCGATCACTTTCCAACCGGTCGCGTCAAACGGAAGTCCGGACAAATTTTGGATTTCTACGAAGTCGCCTCCGCCACCGCCGGGAAGAATCGGATCGTCCAACGCGACTTCGGTAATACGAAGACAACCGCCGGCTCCTTCCTGACGGGATTCAGCCCAAAATGTGGTGGGCGATGTAATGTTCGGGCTGAACGTATTTCCCACGAAAATCGGTGTGGAAGCCGTATCGCTGTCGTACCAGAACGTAGCAAATCCGGAGTCGGTGGTCGAGGTGATCACACCACCCGGACAGTAGTTGAAGGTAAGTGTAGTAGGAGTATTGGGAATGGCCAAGAAGTCCGCTGATCCTGAAATTGTGTCGTTGGCCAAGTCCTGGTCGCCGGAAAGTGCGGTGTAAGCGATCATGTTCAAGGTGCCACCGGCGACGGTGTTCAACGTCTGGGTGAAGGTCAGGGTATCGGTTGCTCCGGGAGCCAGCGGACCCGCATAAGTTTCCGTCAGCGTAGCGGTCACGGCACCGGTCACTTCCACCGTCACGGGGATATTGGATTGCGGTAAACCGCCGTAGTTGCGAATACTCACGGAAACCGGAGCTGTCGTGTTGCCGCAGGAGGTGTTCTTCGGCTGCGTGAAGGCCACCGGGCCTACGTTGTCCGACAGCGGCGTGAATTCAGCAGCGCCCATATCCGGCGTGTTGGCGTCACGGAGCGCTCCGTCGATATCAGTAGTGATGCTTGCCACTGGCAAGGCGTTGTTGTTCACCACGGCGGAGGAGGCATGCAGATCGGTGTTGGATACATACTGTGGATCTCCCGAGACCGAGTTGGCATCTTGCGAGGAGGCGGCTTGCCAATCGGATAATGTAGGAGTGGCAGTACCGTCGTAGTTACCGCAGCCGGCAACACCATACCAGTTGTTGTAATTGCTGGAGGAGATTCCGGCTCCGGTACCTGTGGACGTGCTGATGCCAACGCCGGAACTGGCCACGTTGTTGTTCTGGAACACCAACGAAGTTGACAAAGGCGAGCCGACATTGACTCCGGCAACAGCAGCAGGGCTGCCATAAACATTCACGGAGTTATAGATGAAATTCAAGTAAGAACTTCCCAGGATACGCATGCCTGCAGAGGATGAACCACCGGTGCAAGACATGAAATTATTATAGATCAGACCCTCGGCTCCGGCTGATGCATTGATGCCGTTGATGTAGAAGGCTTCGGTATTTCCCGATGAACGGGCGTCGATACGGTTGTTGTACACTTGGATACCGCGATCGATATTGGTGAGGTACATGCCCGTGAAAAGAGAAGGAATACCGCCTGGCGTAATGGAATTACCGCGGACAATCGGGGCACGCTGGTCCTGCATGTGGATGCCTTGGTAGCTGCAGCCGGAGATGATATTGTTCTCAATGACATTCTGCGGTTCGCGGAAGGTGGAGTTAGGTGCCGCCAGATAAATACCGTAAGAACCGCTTTCAACGAAATTGTTCCGGATCATGGTCATGGAATCAACACTCGTACCGCCGGAGGGAGAGTAGATGCCAATCGAATTGGTGGCCGTCGAGGTAGAGAAAGCCGCTACGATGTGACAGCGCTCCACGAGCGTGCCGATGGAGATGGCGTTGATGACCACAACCGATCCATAGGTGCCGGTACCGCTTCGTGTCAACGTCAGCTGACGCAAGACCACCCAGTCCGCACCGTACACATTGACCAAATAGTTCGTTGTATTGGCTGCGTCTGCGAGAGCATCCAACACCACGGAGGAGCTGTCGCCGTTCTCTGCTTGAAACGTGACGGTGTTCGTCGATGATGTACCCGCAATGGTGGTAAGCAACAGTTTACCGGAATATGTACCCGGGCGGATGTTGAATACGACGGGGCCTGAAACTCCTTGGGCGACGACAGCATTGGCTGCATCAACAGGCGTGGCGTAATCGGGAGTTGCTCCGCCGACCGTATAGGTTCCGGATAATTGCGCTTTGATTCCGGCAGAAACCAACAGCAGCAGGAGAGTAAACAAGGTAGACGTTCTGGTCATGATGGGTAGGATTTAGTGGGCTAAATGTACTTATTCAGATGAATTAATGAAACGACCTGTTTCAGGGATATTTATCGGGAAATCATATAATTGGTCTATACTGAACTACCTTTATATCATGAAAAATCTGTTCCGTTATTTGATCCTATTTATCCTAACCGTTATCCTGTTGATAAACACCCATTCGGTAAGATCGCAGGCCACGGTGGGTATCATCCAATATGCTCCCGGGCAGCAGGACGGATATGTGCTTTTCGCACCGAATTCAAGCGACACCACCTACCTGATCGATAAATGCGGACGTCAAATACACGAATGGCATAGCATATACAAACCCGGTCAATCCGTTTACTTGTTGGAAGACGGCACGCTACTACGCACCGGCCGTGTCAACAATCCTGTATTCGCAGCCGGTGGAACGGGCGGTGTCATCGAAAAGCTCGATTGGAACAGTCAGGTATTATGGTCTTATGTTTTATCCGATTCCTTGCGCTGCTCGCACCACGACATCCGCCCTATGCCGAATGGAAACATCCTGGTATTGAGTTGGTCGTTAAAACGAAGAGCACAAGCGATCGCAGCCGGACGTGACACCGCCTTTTTAGGAACTGCACTTTGGTCTGAACAAGTTCAGGAATTACAACCTGTCGGCACAGACTCGGCCATGGTCGTATGGGAATGGAACGTCTGGGATCATTTGGTACAGGAACTGGATGCGGCCAAACCCAATTACGGATCCGCTGAACAACACCCTGAGTTGATCCACCTGAATTTCGTTCCCACAGCGCCGCGGGTTCCTGACTGGCTTCATTGCAACGCGCTAGACTACAACCCGGCACTTGACCAAGTGATCGTGAGCTGCCACAACTTCAGTGAGCTTTGGATCATCGACCACAGTACAACCACGTCTGAAGCCGCCTCCCACAGCGGCGGTCGCTACGGCAAAGGCGGCGACCTGCTGTACCGATGGGGCAATCCGGAAACCTACGGAAGGGGAAATACTGCAGACCGTAAATGGTTCGGCCAACACAATCCGCATTGGATTCCATCGGGATTCCTTGACGAGGGTAAAATACTCGTGTTCAATAACGGATTGGCTCGGCCGGCCGGTGCTTATTCCACCGTAGAGATCATTGATCCGCCAACCGACAGTGTCGGAAACTATTTACTCAACGTGAACCCGCCGTTCGGGGCAGGGCCTACTTTCGGACCTGCCATTCAAGAGTGGATCTATTCGGCACCCATTCCGACTGACTTCTATTCGCTGAACATATCCGGTGCGCAGCGATTGCGGAACGGAAATACCTTGGTATGCAGCGGTAATGATGGTATATTTTTCGAAATCGATTCTGCCGAACAAACCGTTTGGAAATACATCAATCCGACATCGGTAGCCGGAGCCATTACCACCCAAGGGGGAACCGCCCAACAGAATTCTAGCTTCCGATGCACACTGATTGAAGCGAACTATCCGGGACTTGCCGGCCAGAGTTTGATCCCCGGCGATCCAATTGAGTTGCAACCATTGCCGTTGCCGTGTGCCTCAACCGGAATTTCGGGTTCAGCGCTATCATCAAGGACTATCACCGTATTGAATCCTGTGACGGATCGCATCCGAATATATGGACTAGATCATGCAGATGGTATTTCGGCAAGCCTGGTGGATTATCAGGGAAGAATTATTCAGCACTGGTCGAACAGTAGCGGCGAAAATTTCTGGGAAGAAGGGCTGCCTCTGAATGAAAACTTGGTGACCGGACTTTACATCTTAAAGCTCGAAATAGACGGAGAAACGGGACTTTGGAGACTGGTGAAGACGGATTGAAAGGTTATCCGTACCTTTGCATCGTGCGACAGAAGATCTTTTCCGTCGTAGGTGGGACTGCCTCCACGGATCGGCAGTATTGACCTTTCCCATCGATCCGTTTGACTTATCATGAAATTTGAAGACTTGCAACTCCTTCCCGAGTTGCTGGAGGCACTCCGTCATAAGGGGTACGACTCCCCTACCCCTATCCAAGAAAAATCGATTCCTTCCCTGCTGAAGCGCCGGGATATTTTTGGTTGTGCCCAGACAGGCACCGGCAAAACTGCTGCGTTTGCACTTCCCATTCTCCAACTGATGCACGAAGACGGCGGTGCCGCAAAGGCCCCGTATGTACATGCTCTTATCCTTGCTCCGACGCGCGAACTGGCGTTGCAGATCAACGAAAATTTTGATGCCTACGGCAAGAACCTGGGGCTGCGCAACGCCGTCATCTTCGGCGGTGTTTCCCAGGTACCGCAGGAAGCGGCCATGAGAAAGGGCGTGGATATCCTGGTGGCTACACCCGGACGGTTGCTGGATCTGATGCAACAAGGACTCATCCGACTTGATCGCGTGCGCT
>CAYWDY010000097.1:7718-8829 GCA_964455985.1 uncultured Flavobacteriales bacterium | reverse complement strand
GCTTTTTGATAAGATTTCAGCGCTGAAGACGGTTTGACTTTTCCCGATTTGAATTAGAGCTGCTTGTAAGCCGTTTATTCTTGGTGGTTTTTAACTACGAAGGCTGAAAGGTAATGAGCTAATCTGTTGCCTGTTATCGTGTCCGTGTCGTACCTTGCTTCAGATTCGCTTTAGATGGCGTTTAATGATTTTCAATCTATTCCTATGAAAAAAACGATACCAGTTATTTTCTTGATTTTATTTTCTGTCATGAAGGGCTCATTTGTCTCTTCAGCGACAGTTTGCGGTCCGTTGTTGGATCAATCGGATACTACGATCTGTTCCGATGCATCGCTCACGCTTAGTATCAACCAGACTTCGTTTGTTTCCGTCCAGTGGTCTACGGGGCAGACCAACGTAGCTTCCATCGTTATTTTTCCAGTCACACTTGGAACGTATTACGTCACGGTGAATGATGGAATCGAGACGTGCACGGATAGTGTTTATGTCACTCCGGTCACTCCGGTGGTGCCTGTATTTACACCCATTCCGAATTTCTGTACAGGAACCACACCTCCGACATTACCCACCACATCGAACAACGGTATCACGGGAACGTGGAATCCGTCCACAGTGAGTAACACAAGTTCCGGAACCTACACCTTTACGCCAACAGCCGGACAATGTGCCACCACATCAACAATCACGGTATTATTAGATCCCTTAATCACCCCTACTTTTAATTCGATTTCACCGTTTTGCTCAGGCTCCACTCCTCCTGTATTACCGTCGACATCAGCCGAAGGAATCACAGGAACCTGGAATCCCTCGACGGTGAGCAATACCGCTTCGGGTTCATACACGTTCACACCTACCGCCGGACAATGCGCGACCACAGCGTCGTTGAGTGTGATGGTCAATCAACCGACCACGCCGACGTTCAATGCTGTTCCGGCTTTTTGCGCCGGCACTACGTCCCCGGTTTTATCGACTACCTCGAACAACGGAGTCGCGGGAAGCTGGAATCCCTCGACGGTGAGCAATACCGCTTCGGGTACGTACACCTTCACGCCTACTGCCGGACAATGCGCGAACACCGCTTCGTTGAGTGTGACAGTCAATCAGCCGGTGA
>CAYWDY010000097.1:0-7618 GCA_964455985.1 uncultured Flavobacteriales bacterium | reverse complement strand
TGACAGTCAATCAGCCGGTGACCCCGACGTTCAATGCGGTTCCGGCTTTTTGTGCAGGCACAACGGCTCCGGTTTTACCGACCACTTCTACCAACAGCATCACGGGAACCTGGAATCCTTCTACGGTCAGCAATACCGCTTCGGGGTCGTACACATTCACTCCTACTGCCGGACAATGCGCGAACACCGCTTCGTTGAGTGTGACGGTGAATCAACCGGTCACGCCGACGTTCAATGCGGTTCCGGCTTTTTGTGCAGGCACAACGGCTCCGGTTTTACCGACCACTTCTACCAACAGCATCACGGGAACCTGGAATCCTTCTACGGTCAGCAATACCGCTTCGGGGTCGTACACATTCACTCCTACTGCCGGACAATGCGCGAACACCGCTTCGTTGAGTGTTACCGTGAATCCGCTGATCACACCTGTTTTCAATGCTGAACCTCCTGTATGTTCCGGCTCACCGGCGCCCTTATTGCCCACCACATCCCTCAATACTATCACGGGTACTTGGAGCCCGGATCCGGTGAGTAATACGATCTCCGGTACATACACCTTTACTCCTACAGCTGGACAGTGTGCTACAACCACCACGCTGAACATTACCGTCGATCCTACGTTTTCCACCGTTGTCGACGATACGATTTGTCAAGGGGAATCCTATTTACTTCCCGACGGACTGACGGTTTTTAACGAAGGAACATATGTATCCTATCTTCAAGCAGCCAACTTATGTGATTCTATTGTCACGGTTAATTTGACAGTCAATCCGATTTATCAGTTGTCACGGACAGCGACCATTTGCCAGGGACAGGCGTACATACTGCCCAACGGACAACCTGTGACAGCTCCCGGTACTTATCCGATTTCATTGACAACAACAGAAGGTTGTGACTCGTCCATCGTGACAACACTTTTTGTTCGACCGAATTATAACATCAGTAGAACAGTTTTCATCTGTCCAGGGGATACCTTGGCATTGCCCAACGGACAACTGGTCGATACAGCGGGGGTCTTTACGATTCTATTGTTTACTCAGTTCGGATGCGATTCCATCATCCGCACCACCGTTCTTCTCTGGCCTGAGTACGAGTACACCATTCAACCGGCCATTTGCGAGGGACAGACCTATCAACTTCCTAACGGACAAGTAGTCAGCACTTCCGGCAACTATCTCTATTCCGGATTTACCCGAAACGGTTGTGATTCTATCATCCACATCGACCTGACCGTACATCCCTTGGATTCTGTTTATCTGAATGTTTCAATCTGCCAAGGCAGCTTTTACCGATTACCCAGCGGTACTTTGGTGGGACAATCAGGCGTATACCCTTCCACCATTCCTTCCTCATTCGGTTGCGACTCCTTGATCACGGTGACACTTACGGTCAGTCAGGTCATCACCAACATATTGAACCCATCTATTTGTCAGGGTGAATCGTATGTATTACCCGGTGGTGCGACGGTCACCAACTCCCTGGTTGATACCTTCAGAACCCAGACGCCTTCGGGTTGTGATTCTACGGTCATCACCCGGTTAACGGTGAACGAGGTTTTCAGTACCACTCAAACCCGTCGGATCTGTCAAGGGGATCCGTTCAATTTACCGGGTGGTGATCCGGCCAACGTATCGGGTACGTATGTGGATACGCTCACTACTGTTTACGGCTGCGATTCCATCATCACGACCTTCCTTACAGTCGATCCCGTATATACCACCTACATCAATGAAACCATTTGTACAGGTACCTATGCTACATTAGTCAATGGCGATACCACTTCCAGGCCCGGCACTCATGTTGTAGTTTTGCCGACCGTAAACGGGTGCGACAGCAATTTCGTTTATTCCATTGCCGTGACTCCTCCACCGACCTTCAGTGAAAGTGTGGATTTGTGTCTTGGTGAGACATTCGTCACACCTGGCGGAACAATCATTGGTACGGCCGGACTTTTCTGCGATACCTTGTCTAATAACGGATGTGACAGTCTGATTTTCTATTTCGTCACACAAGTAGGGTTTCCGGAAAACCAGATATCAGGACCAGTGATTGCGTTCGATTATACATCGGGAACCTACTCGGTTCCATATACACCCGGACATTTTTATTCGTGGACAGTGATAGGCGGTACGACCCCACCTGGGCAAGATACCAGCTCGATCACGGTACTTTGGAATCAACCTGGAGTAGGACAAGTCATTCTGGTAGAATCCAATACACAGTGTACCTATTCAGACACGCTGGATGTCTCCATCAACTCTAATGCGGTGGTTTCCCTAACCGGAGATCCTGTCGTTCGAATCTTCCCCAATCCGTTCCATGACCGTCTGCATGTGGAGTGGGAAGCTGATGCCGGAGTAGATCGCATTTTGTTGATGGATCTTACCGGTAGAGTGGTTTCTGAAACTCCGGTCAAGGCTGTCAAAGAATTGGACTTGGAACTTTCTTCAGTCGCTCCGGGTGTTTACCTGATTGCTGTCTTGGGCGAGAAGTCATTCATGGCCCGGGTAGTTCATGAATAAGTAATCGTCAATTTTCCTTGATGACAATCTGAGCTGTCTGACGGCTTCGTTGCTCCAGCAGGATTGTCTTTCCTTTGGTCAGTTGATCAATGGTGGAAGGAAAGTAGTGACGGATGGTGATCAGTCGCAGGTGCTCGTTGTATAACACTTTGAATTCACTGGCTAGCTCTTCGTAAAGTCCCGGTACTTTCATGGGATCGTTGTCAGCGCACACTGAAAAACTGATGGCGGAGTTCTGCATCAGGTTGATCTTCATGCGGTGGCGGGCAAACAGGGAAAAGATCCGACTCAGGTTCTCTTCGGCGATGAAAGAGAAATCCTTGGCCGAAATGGAGAAGAGAATCTGGTTGGTCTTGAAAATGAAACAAGGAACCAACGGTTTCGTGGAGGTAAAATCACCAATCAATGTCCCTTTGTCCAGGGGAGACAGGAACGATGCCACACGCATCGGAATCTGTTTGTTCTCCAGCGGTTTGATGGTCTTCGGGTGAATGACGGTGGCGCCATAGTAGGTCAGCTCGATGGCATCCCGGTAGCTGATCTGGTCCAGCTTCACCGCATCGTCGTAGTATTTCGGATCGGCACTCAATACGCCCGGTACATCTTTCCAAACGGTCATTTCACTGGCATCTAGGCAAAAGGAGAATATGGCTGCTGTGTAATCGGAACCTTCCCGACCCAACGTCGTGGTGAAATTTTCGCTGGTCGCACCGATGAAACCTTGTGTGATTACCCATGGCGATTTTCCCAATAACGCAGGAATCTTATCGCGAATCAAACCGACGGTGGTATCCCAATCGACTTTACCTTCTCGGTACGTATTGTCCGTGCGCAAAACGTCGCGCACATCTAGCCAGGTATTATCTAGCTGTTGCAACTGCAAGAAGCCGCTAACGATGCGAGTGGCAACGAGCTCGCCAATGGATACGATCTGATCATACACCCAGTTGTAACCCTGCGAGGAATCCGAATCGGTCATCCATTCGATCTCTACAAACAAGTTGTTGACCTCGTCATGAATGGGGTCCGTTTCCGGGAATGCCAGCTCGCGAATAATCGTCTCGTGATATTGCTTGACGGTTTCTAACGCATCTTTCCACGATCCGTCGTTCTTCATCCAGGCATTCACAACGCCCTCAAGGGCATTGGTGGTTTTACCCATGGCGGAAATCACCACCACGAGTTGCTCCTTGCGGAATTGGCTGAGGATTTGGGCGACGTTTCTGACGGATGCAGCGTCCTTGACAGATGCACCACCGAATTTGAAGACCTTCATACGGATACAAAGTTATCCATTTGCTTCTCCCGGTGCCGGCTCGTGGCTGTCAGTTTCAATCCACGCCATCAACAAACGGTAGCCCAAGGCGAGTACCACGGCGCCGATGAACAGTCCGATGATTCCGTTCAGCAGGAATCCACCCAATGAACCTAGGAATATGACTAACGTAGGGACTGGTGCGCCCTTACTCAGGAAGATAGGCTTAAGAATATTGTCCGAGAACATGATGAGGGTAAGCCAAATGGTCAGTAAGGTGGCGTGCAGTGTTCCAAAGGTGGTAAAAGCGTAAATGATGACGGGGATGACAACGATACCTACACCGATCTGGATGATGCAAAGCATCAGGCAGAGTAACGTCAACGGTCCTGCCCACGGTACGCCACCCAGGTACAATCCCAGACCGGCTGCGGCGGCTTGTAGGAAGGCGACACCAATAATGCCTCGCGCTACATTACGTATGGTTTTCTCGGCGATATCAGCGAACAACGGCCCGCGGGCTCCAAGCAGTTTCGAGAAGAAGCGGTCGGTGAATTTTTCGCATTGTTTGTCGTAATGCATCAACACCCCGGCTACCACAATGGACAGGATGAATTTCAATAAGGCCAATCCTAGTTTTCCTACGGCCCCGACGAGCCACGTCAATACGGGCATCAGCTGTGTTTCGTAGCGGTGTATCGCCTCCGTGATGTTCGTCGATGCCAGTGACCACAAATCAAACAACGGTTTTCCGATGAGTGGCCACGTGCTCACCTCGGTTGGAGGAGGGGGCAGGTGCAACGTGTCGGCGGTATATGCCGATTTCAGTTGAGTTACAGCCGCGATGATGTTGTTGATGATCAGGTATCCGGGTATGGCAATCAGTACGAGTCCGACTAAGGTGAAGAGCAGAGTGATCCATCCTTTCTTGATTCCCCAGGATTTCAGACAACGGGAATAAAGCGGATAGGTGCTGATGGCCAGGATCATACCCCAAATCAGAATGAAAATAAAAGGAGCCAGAATCATACCGCACCAGGCCAATAGACCGGCGAGCACGACGAAGCGTATGAAGGTGTCCATGGTTAATACCCGGTTCTTGGATGATTCCGCTTCAGGATGCTTCATGGTGTCTGGACGTATAGGATTCAATCTGGGCTTGGGTCATCTTGCAGTCCAGCCATTCGGCATCAATGGATGCATTTAGTTTTCGGTAAAAGGCGATGGCAGGCTCATTCCAGTCAAGCACTTGCCAGTGTACCTGTTTGGCACCGATGGCTTGCGCCTCCCCCATGAAAGCATCAAACAGGCGCGAGCCGATTCCCCGGCTACGATGTGTTGCCGTGACCATGAGATCATCCAGGTATAGGCCTTTGCCTTTCCAAGTAGAATATTTCACAAAATAGAGTGCCATGCCAACAACATGACCATCCCATTCAGCCACGTGTAATCCATAGACGGGCTTTTCACCAAATCCGTCGGCCTCTAAGGCATCCAGGGTGTTGGTCACCTGCTCAGGTGCTTTTTCGAATAAGGCCAATTCACGGATTAACGCCAAGACAGCAGGCAGGTCTTCGCGACGGCCTTTTCGAATGATCACCTGGGACATGTAAGAATCAATAAAGGTTTCGAACTCGAATGGTGTGTTTGACCTTGCGTAAGGCTTCCAGCGCTTCTCCCGAAGTGCGACGGTCGCAGTCGGTAACTACGTATCCGATTTCAGTATTCGTTTGCAAGTATTGCCCGAGGATGTTCACCTTGAGTCGGGAAAGTTTCGAGTTGATTTCGCCAAGTACTCCGGGACGGTTGGCATGGATATGCAGCAGTCGGTGCGTGTCTTGCTGCACCGGCAGACTGAGTGAAGGCACCGAATGGGAGCCCATGCTAGATCCCGTTTCCAAGTATTGGATCAGTTTGCCGGCGACATCCAGCCCGATATTTTCTTGAGCTTCGGCGGTAGAGCCGCCGATGTGAGGCGTGAGTATCGCATTTCGCATGCCCTGCAGCGGCGAAGTGAATCGTTCTTGGTTGGAGTACGGCTCGATGGGAAACACATCGATGGCACACCCGGCGATATGTCCCTTGTCCATGGAGCGCCTAAGCGCTTCCAGATCGACCACATTGCCGCGAGAGTAATTGATCAAATAAGAACCTTTTTTCATCCGGCTTATCCGGCTCGCCGACAGGAGTCCCCACGTACTTGCGTTTTCCGGAACGTGAAGCGTAACGATATCGGATTGACGGAGTACATCGTCCAACGTACGGAGTGCTTTGGCATTTCCCAGACTCAATTTAGGCTCGACATCGTAAAAAACGACTTTCATGCCGAGGGTCTCCGCCAACACCGATACTTGCGATCCGATATGTCCGTAGCCGATGATACCTAATGTCTTTCCGCGGATTTCGTAGCAATCCTTGCTGTCTTTGAGCCAATCTCCCCGGTGAGCGGCTTCGTTTTTCTCGGCGACTTTCCGCAACAGGTTGATGGAATGAGCAATAACCATTTCGGCTACCGACCGGGTATTCGAAAAGGGAGAGTTGAATACGGCAATCCCTTTCCGGGTGCAAGCATCCATGTCAATCTGGTTCGTTCCGATACAGAAGGCGCCTACGGCCAGCAGCTGGTCTGCGGCGTCTGTGATGCGGGACGTCAAGAGGGTTTTGGAACGGATACCCAGCAGATGTACGCCCTTGATCCGTTTGATCAATTCTGCTTCCGAAACCGAGCCTGAAATGCATTCCACGGCAGAGTATCCGGCGGATTTGAGTTCCCGAAGGGTGGCTGGATGGACATTTTCCAGCAACAGGATCTTGATTTTATCTTTTGGATATGAGGTCTTCATCATAGGCAAGTCCCCCAAAGGTATTATTTCAATCCTTTTTTGAGTCATATCTGTCGGCTCAGTTTCCAACGGATTTTCGGATATTTGGCCTTTAAACCTATACCCAGTATGAAACGGAATGTCACCACGTTAGGCCAGTTCATCATCGAACGTCAGTCGGATTTCCCCTACGCCAAAGGGGAGTTGTCCCGACTGCTCCGTGATATCGGCATAGCGGCCAAGATCGTCAACCGCGAGGTCAACAAAGCGGGCTTGGTGGATATTCTGGGAGAATTCGGGACGATGAATGTGCAAGGCGAAGAGGTGAAGAAACTAGACGTATTTGCCAACGAACAGTTTATCTCTGCCCTCAGTGCCGGCGGGGAGACATGCGCCGTTGCCTCGGAAGAAAACGAAGGGCTGATCCACATCGATTCTGAGGTTTCCAAGAATGCTAAATACATCGTTTGCGTGGACCCGCTCGACGGTTCATCCAATATTGACGTTAACGTATCCATCGGCACGATTTTCTCCATTTACCGGCGGATGACGTTCAACGGCCAGGCCGAGGAAAAGGATTACCTGCAATACGGTAAAGAGCAGGTGGCTGCCGGCTATGTAATTTACGGATCATCAACGATGCTGGTTTATACGACAGGAAAAGGCGTGAACGGTTTCACCTTGGATCCCAGCATCGGTGAATTCTGCCTGTCCCACCCGGACATGAAATGTCCTAACTCCGGTGTTTTGTATTCCATCAACGAGGGCAACTACGTGCATTTTCCGGATGGGGTGAAGCAGTATATCAAATATTGCCAGGCCATCGATCCGCCTACGCAGCGCCCTTATTCTTCCCGCTATATTGGGTCATTGGTTGCTGATTTTCATCGTAACCTGTTAAAGGGCGGAATTTTCATCTATCCCTCCACGCATAAGTCGCCGAAAGGCAAACTGCGCTTGCTGTACGAATGCAACCCGCTGGCCTTCATTATCGAGCAAGCCGGTGGCAAGGCTTCGGA
>CAYWDY010000096.1:3043-8840 GCA_964455985.1 uncultured Flavobacteriales bacterium | reverse complement strand
TGAGCATCTTGGGAGCACTCACCTTGTACCTCGATTTCATCAATCTCTTCCTGGCGTTGCTCCGTCTGTTCGGCAACCGTCGCGACTGATTACCATTAGCTTTCATGATATCCAGAGGCTGCTCCACCGGGCAGCCTCTCTTTTTTTATCCACTCAAAGCCCGATCTGTCCTGAGCAACATTACATCTGATTTTGTTAATTTTGACCACCAACGAAACGCGCTATGAAAAAAGCATACCTCTTCCCCGGACAAGGATCCCAATTCACCGGCATGGGCAAAGACCTGTACGATCAACACGACATGGCGCGGAGCCTTTTCGAACAAGGCAATGAGATCCTCGGCTTTCGCATTACAGACATCATGTTCCAGGGAACGGAAGAAGAACTGAAGCAGACCAAAGTAACACAGCCTGCTATATTCCTGCACTCGGTAATTTTGGCGATGACGTTGGGTGATACGTTTAAACCCGACATGGTAGCCGGTCATTCTCTCGGAGAATTCTCCGCGTTGGTGGCCAACCGCTGTCTGACGTTTGAAGACGGACTTCGCTTGGTCAAGGCGCGTGCCTTCGCCATGCAAAAGGCTTGCGAAGCGCAACCCTCCACTATGGCTGCCATCCTCAATCTGGGTGACGATGTGGTGGAACAGATCTGTTCAGAGATTTCTGCTTCGGGCAAGGTGGTGGTAGCCGCTAATTACAACTGTCCCGGGCAACTCGTCATCTCCGGATCCGTGGAAGGCGTCAACGAAGCGTGCGAAAAGATGAAAGCTGCCGGTGCCAAACGAGCACTTCTACTTCCCGTAGGCGGTGCTTTTCATTCGCCGTTAATGAAGCCGGCTCAGGATGAACTGGCAGAGGCTATCGGCTCGACCACATTCTCAACGCCTATTTGCCCCGTTTACCAGAACGTGAACGCCCTGCCTACTTCGGACCCGACTGAAATCCGTAAGAATCTGATTGATCAATTGACAGGCCCTGTCCGCTGGACACAAACCATACAACACATGATCGAAGACGGTGCGGCCCATTTCATCGAAGTCGGACCGGGGAAAGTGCTGCAGGGGCTGGTAAAAAAGATCAATAAGGACCTGGAGGCGGTTTCAGCCTGAGGAAGTGACATTGGTTTTTGGAAGAGGCAAGGTTTTTTTAGTACCTTGACTTCACCCGTGGCTCTGATCAACTCCATTCTCACGTGGTGGATGAAAAAACGCATTCACCAAATCGAATTGTTCCTCAAGTATCCGGAAGAGGTACAGCAGGAATGGATGCGTCGTCTCCTCGATGCCGGTAGGAATACCGAGTGGGGTAAACAGTTTGACTACCGAAGCATTCGCCATGCGGATGAGTTCAAAGAACGGGTTCCCGTCCATAATTACGAATCTCTTAAACCTTGGATTGACCGTACCCTTCGCGGGGAACAGAATGTACTGTGGCCGACGGAGATCAAATGGTTCGCAAAGTCATCGGGCACGACGGCCGGAAAGAGCAAGTTCATTCCTGTCAGTCAGGAAGCCATGGAGGAGTGTCACTACAAAGGCGGCAAAGACTTGCTCTCCCTTTATTGCCACCTGAATCCGGAGACCCGAATTTTTGACGGTAAAGGACTGACGATGGGTGGCAGCCACCACACGAACTCGGAAGGCACGGATTCGTTTTATGGCGACATCTCAGCCGTATTGATGCAAAATCTACCCTTCTGGGCGCAAATGATCCGTACGCCTGATCTTTCCATCGCGCTGCTGGAGAGCTGGGACCAGAAGATCGAACGGATGCTTGAAACTACACTCCGCGAAAATGTCACCTCCATCAGTGGCGTTCCGACGTGGACACTGGTTTTCGCCCAGCGGGCATTGGAGGCCACCGGAAAGAAAAACCTGCTGGAGATCTGGCCCAACCTGGAATTATTCATTCACGGCGCGGTCAGCTTCACACCGTACCGGGATCAATTCCGGGAACTGATTCCTTCCGATTCGTTCAACTATGTGGAAACTTACAATGCCTCGGAAGGATTTTTCGGCATTCAGGACAGATTGAGAAGCGATGAGATGTTATTGATGTTGGACTACGGCGTCTATTACGAATTCATGCCGATGGAGGAGTACGGAAAAGAGCACCCTAAAACGGTCGGCTTGAACCAAGTCGAGCTTTATAAGAATTACGCCTTGGTGATTAGTACGAATGCGGGATTATGGCGATACCTCATTGGTGACACCATCCGATTCACGAATAAATCGCCCTACCGGTTCCGTATTTCAGGGCGGACAAAGCTATTCGTCAATGCGTTCGGGGAAGAAGTGATCATCGAGAACGCCGACGAAGCGATACGCATCGCCTGCGAAAAAAGTGGAAGCCGAGTACGGGAATACACCATGGCTCCCGTTTATTTCTCCAATAAGACGAGTGGAGCACACGAATGGCTCATTGAATTCGAACGGGAACCCGATAACATGGAGCTGTTCAACCGACTGCTCGATGAAGCGTTGAAGAATCAGAATTCGGATTACGAAGCCAAACGACACAAAGACCTGGCCCTCAGGCCACCCGTCGTCAAGGTCATGCCCGAAGGAACGTTCATGCATTGGATGAGGCATAAGGGCAAGTTGGGTGGACAACACAAAGTACCCCGCTTGAGCAACGACCGTCAGTATGTGGAAGAGATCCTGGCACTTACTACGGTGGACGCATGAAACGATTCAACATTCTTCTACTGACTTTTCTTTCGCTCTTCATTTCCACTGGCTGGCAAGCGGAGGATTGGACGTTGGTTTCCGGCTTGCCCATGCGTACAGGTACATTCCTGACTACGGATGCGCTGGGAAATGCGTATGTGGTGGTGGAGAACCAGGTTTTGAAATTCAGCCCCAGCGGCAAACCCCTGCAGAATTTCAGCGAGTCGCAGTGGGGTGAATTGCGTATGGTCGATGCTACGAATCCATTGAAAGTCCTCCTTTTCTATCCGGATATGGCGCGGATCGTAACGCTGGGAACCCAATTCGCACCGCAATCGACCATTGAACTTCGAAGTATCGGAATCATGCAACCTACACTTGCCTGCTCCTCAGCGAACGAAGGGTACTGGATTTTCGATCTTCAAGATTTCCAACTCAAGAAGTTGAATTTCAACCTGGAGATCACTTCGCAATCCGGCAACCTTCTTCAAACTACGGGTCAGCGGATATTGCCCAACTTTTTGACAGAATACGACCAACGTGTGTATCTCAATGATCCACAACAAGGCATTCTGGTATTTGACGCTTTCGGAACCTATTTGAAAACAATTCCCATCAAAGGCCTTTTTCATTTTCAATGTCAAAGCAGGGAGATCATCTATACTGCTGGCGACAGTGCCGTAGCTGTAGAAACGACAGCATACACGGAACGAAAAATGCCGCTTCCACCCCACTCTGCCATTCGAGGAATGCGAATGAGCGACAAGCAACTTTATTTATTAACAACCGATTCCCTGAACTGCTATTCCTATTAAATTCGTCGTCCTAACCTCTTACAGCACGAAACACATGCCGACGAAAACGATTACGCTGCGCAAAGGCGCTTCAAAATCAGGAGCCAAGGCTGCAGCAAGCAAACCTGCTGCCCGTGCCGCTTCCACCAATAAGAAAGCCACTGAAAAATACGCTCCAACACGCAAGCAACTGAACCCGTTGCACATCGCCATCGCAGGCAATATTGGAGCTGGAAAAACCACGCTTACGCAGCTACTCGCCAAGCAAATGAAGTGGGAGCCTCATTTCGAAGATGTGGATGACAATCCCTACCTGAACGACTTCTACGAGGACATGCAGCGTTGGTCTTTCAATCTGCAGATCTACTTCCTCAATTCGCGCTTCGAGCAGGTGACCAAGATTCGCCAATCGGGCAAGACCATCATCCAGGATAGGACCATCTACGAAGACGCCAACATCTTCGCTCCCAACCTGCATTCCATGGGCCTGATGACCACACGCGACTTCAACAATTACCAGTCGCTGTTCAGCCTGATGTCCAAATTCGTATCTCCTCCGGATCTCCTGATTTATCTGCGTGCCAGCGTACCCACACTGGTTCATCAGATTGGAAAACGTGGACGCGATTACGAAAACAGCATCCGCATCGACTACCTCAAACGCCTCAACGAGCGTTACGAAGCTTGGATTTCCACCTATGACCTCGGCAAACTGTTGATCATCGATGTGGACGACCTGAACTACGCCGATAATCCAGAAGATCTGGGCAAAGTGATCAACAAGATCAACGCAGAAATCAACGGACTTTTCTAAGAAACCGTTAGTACATAATTGCCAAAAAACCCGGCATTCCAGGAAACTGGTTGCCGGGTTTTTTCATGGACTGATTTTCCTGCCGGTTCAGTCGAATCGGTGGCGCTCAGCCCTCGTATTCGTAACGATGACCGTAATGCTTATCACGACCGCCCCGTGAAGCGTCGATCTCAAACACTTGTTCTGTCAGTAAGCGTCCCTGCTCATCATACTCGTACAGGTTCTTGCGCAGCAGCAATCCGGTGCCGTCAAAAAGCTCCTGCATCACCATACGATCCTGATCGTCATACGCATAACGGATGGTCTTGGAATAAAAATCCTGATACGAACGCTCTAACACGTTGCCCCGTTCATCGTAAGCGCATGCGACGGAAGAAATCTTCTTCCCCTGCGCATTGTGCTGGACAGACTGAAGCTCGCGTCCTTGCTTATCAAAGCGAGTCACAGTAGTGGACTCCACAGCACCATCTATGCCGAACGACTGTTCCTGGACGGACATCTCCTCGCCTTTTTGAACCTCTAATGATTCCCGGAGTTTACCCTCAGAATCGAATTTTTTTCTGGAGAGTAATTCACCGAACTCATCGTACCTGATTTCCTCGCGGTAATCCAACTCCCCCTCCTCATCGTAGCGCGTGATGCTGGTGATGCGGTCTTTTTCATCATGGGCATAAACCAATTTCTCGCCTTCGTCTTCGCCGTATAGCTTTACCTCTTCGAGCAGTCGCTCCTTATCATCCCGCCGGTACACCTTCTTTTCAGTAACATCATCGAACGCATAATACAGCGTGTGCTCTAATAGCTTTCCTCCAGCAGAGTACACGTATTCGTTCCGTTCGTCCAGCTCTCCGTCTGCAGCGAACTTGGATTCAAGCAGCACATTGCCCTGGGCATCCATTTCAACAAGAAGGTCAAGGTACTCGTCGTCCGATTTACGCATCACCTCCGAAAAGCTGAGGGATTGGTATTGTTGATTAAAGCGTCGGATTTTCTTAGCCGTATCACTCATAAAAAAAGGTTGATGGTTGAATACACTTATTTACTCACGTATTGCTTCACGTCTTTCCCCGTGATGGATTTATCGCACAGGATAACCAGTCGCTCGACGACATTGCGCAATTCCCGGATATTCCCGGTCCAATCGATTTTCTGCAGCGTCGTCAGGGCGTCGGCGGTAAACGATTTCAAAGGCATACCATAGTCCTCGCAAATCTCCTTCAAAAAATGTTCTGCCAGGAGCGGAATATCTTCCGACCGTTCGTTCAAGGACGGAACATGAATCAGGATGACGCTCAAGCGGTGGTACAAGTCCTCCCGGAACTGTCCCTTTTCGATTTCCTTCCGTAGATCCTTGTTGGTCGCCGCTACGACGCGCGGGGAAACAGAAATTTCCTTCTCACCACCTACCCGAGTGATCCTGTTTTCCTGCAAGGCACGCAGGACTTTGGCTTGTGCGGAAAGACTCATGTCACCAATCTCATCCAAAAACAATGTCCCCTCATGGGCATGCTCAAATCT
>CAYWDY010000096.1:0-3033 GCA_964455985.1 uncultured Flavobacteriales bacterium | reverse complement strand
TCGAACTTGCCGATGCGTTGCTTGATGGCAGAGGTGAAAGCCCCTTTTTCGTGACCGAACAATTCGCTTTCAATCAATTCGGATGGAATGGCTGCGCAGTTCACCTCGACCAGCGGGCCGGAAGCGTTTTTGCTTTTCTCATGAATCCATCGGGCCACCAATTCTTTACCCGTACCGTTTCCACCCGTAATCAGAACACGGGCGTCGGTGGGAGCCACCCGGTCGACCATTTCTCTGATCTTGCGTAATGACTCCGACTGACCCACCATTTCGCGGGTCTTAAATACCTTCTTCCGCAAGGTTACCGCCTCCTTGACCAGATCCGTTCGCTCCAAGGCATTACGGACGGTTACCAACAACCGGTTGAGATCCGGCGGCTTGGAAATGAAATCGTAGGCGCCCTTCTTCAAGGCTTCCACGGCGGTATCTATGGTGCCGTGCCCGGTGATCATGACAACGGGAAGGTCAGGTTGGATTTCCTGCAACCGGGTCAACACATCCATACCATCGGTCTTGGGCATCTTGATGTCGCACAACACCAGATCAAAGCGACACTCTTCGGCCTTTCGAATTCCTTCGGCGCCATCAGCAGCCTCGTCGACTTCGTATTTTTCAAACTGAAGGATGTCGCGCAACGCGTTCCTGATCGCCTTTTCGTCGTCGATGATGAGTATTCTTGGCATGGTAGTGCTAAGGTACGAACGTATTTTTTAAACAAGACCGCGAGCGACCAAGCGGTGCGCCAGGCCCTCTTTCAAGGCGTAGGTGGACAGAGACATCTCCCGGAGGCGAAAACGTTTGATCACATGGTCGGTCAGCAGGCTGGCCACTACGATCATATCGACTCGCATACTGGCAAGTCCTCGCATTCCCTGACGTTCTTCGGCAGTAGAAGACACCAGCTCCCGGTGAAGGGCCGCAAACTGCATGCGGTCGAACGAGTAGGATCGACGCCCGCGTAACGGATCACGCCCCTCCACCCGGTGACCGATCATTCGAGCGAAGGACTCCGCGGATCCCGAGGCACTGACCAATCGGCTAACCTCATGGCGGGACATCTCTTCCGCAAGCGGCGCCAACATTTCCTCCATGTGACTGAGGATCAGGCGACGCTCGACCGTGCGCAGCGGATCAGAAGGGCTGAACCGCTCTTTGATCCGTGACGCACCCAATGGAAAACTCTGCTTCCAGAGAATTTTCTTGTTGCGAGAAAGGATGAACTCGGTTGAACCACCGCCAATATCCATGATGAGAACCGTCTCTGCAGACAGAGACAACGTCTGACACACGCCTTCATGAATCAGTCCGGCTTCCTCTGAACCGGAAATCACTCGAACGTCAATTCCGGTTTGGCGTCGAATCTCATCCACCAGTTGCCGTCCGTTGCGCGTAGTGCGTATCCCTGAGGTTGCCACGGCATGGACCTTTTTGATCTTATTGGCTTTGATGATAGCAGCGTATCCGCGCATAGCCGTGAGCGCAAGTTCGAAAGGTTTTTCCGCGATTCGATTTTGGTGAAGTCCTCCCTCGCCCAACTTCACCGTCTTGCGGTATTTACGAATGGATTTCCAAGAACCGTCAACGGTTGCCTCTGCCAGCATAAGGTGAAAGGTGTTCGTGCCCAAGTCGAGCACAGCGAAACGCGAATCCGTGGCCATCAGGCGTTTCGGTAGCGAATCCAGCGCCACAGTTCACGATACGTCACTTTCTTTCCGTACAAGAGGATACCCGTACGGTAAATCTTTCCAGCCATCCATGTGGTGAACACAAAGCCTGCAATCAATAATACCATGGAAACCGCCACGTGTGTCCAGGGCACCCCAAAAGGCAATCGAACCATCATGACAATCGGCGAGGTGAACGGAATGACGGAAAACCAAAACGCCAATTCACCCTGCGGGTTGTTCAGGACGTTTACGGCTGCGATATAGGAAAGAATCAAGGGCATGGTGATGGGCACCATGAATTGTTGCACGTCGGTATCGGCATCTACAGCAGCTCCGATAGCCGCGAACAGTGCACTGTACAGGAGATAACCGCCCAAGAAGTAAAAGATGAACATGGCAATGATGGCAGGAAAATTCACCTCGTCCATGATGGTCATGACTTTATCCATCGCAGCTGTATGGTCTACGGCGGCAGTTGCAACTTGCTCGTTAGCCACCATCGTTTGCAATCCGGACATAGCTACCGGCGGTTCCATAAACGACTTACCCACCACCGCAAAAATAACCGTGGTCAATACTACCCAAAGGAGGAACTGCGTCAAGCCCACCAACGCCACGCCGATGATTTTGCCTAACATCAATTCGAAGGGCTTCACCGAGGAGATGATCACCTCCACGATGCGGTTCGTTTTCTCCTCCATGACGCCGCGCATGACCATGGTGCCATAAACGAAAATGAACATATAAATCAATAAACCTCCGACGAAACCCAAGCCGGAAGCTAGCGGGGAGCTTGTCTCTTTATCCTCCATATCATAGGTACGGATACTGACATCGGACTTGATGGTTTTGAGTACCAGCGGATCGATACCTGCCGCCTTGTATTTGTTTTCGTTGATGACGGCTTCCACCGTAGACTCGATGCGACTGACCACTTCGATGCCCGGCTGAGACTCGGAGTAGAGCACAATGGCTTTTTCGAGTGCCGAAACGTTTTCAGTGACGGGGATATACAGGATTCCAAAATAACCGGAATCTTCGGCAACGGATCTCAGCTTCTCCAAGGGTTGGCTCACGGATACGAAGGACACCCTTCCGTGACTGGTGAACTTACCGGTGAACATCCCGGTGTTGTCCAGCACGGCAATTCGCTTGGGTTCATTATCCACTTTGTCCATCAAGGCAATGGCGACAAACAGTCCACCCATAAGCAGGGGCCCCACCAGCGTCATGATGAGGAAGGATTTTTTTCGGACACGCGAAAGGTATTCGCGTTGGAGCACGAGGAGTATCTTGTTCATGCCTTTACAGCGGTTGAAGTGGCAGCGTTGACCTGCCGGATGAAAATCTCATTCATATCCGGAAT
>CAYWDY010000095.1:8424-8888 GCA_964455985.1 uncultured Flavobacteriales bacterium | reverse complement strand
GCGGTTTGTCTTTTTTTCAAGTTTGTTTTTTTCGCTTTCATATTTAACCAAATCTCACATCTTACTTTTTTCCATATTTATTCCTATAATATATATCTACTACTTAGGATTAAACAGAACTAGCCTCTTGTTCTCATCCCTCTACGCTGGACTAGCCTTAATACTCAGTCTACCGTACGGAATTTATTCCCTTAATCAATATGGTCAATACATAATATCTTCCAACGGAGCTAAATACCAATTTTACCTTGGAAACACTGAAGCAGGATATAAGTCAATTGTGGATGTGCCCACTATGAATACAATTGAGTTTCAGCAAGTACAAAATATTACTGTGACTGCCGGGCTTTTCAATGGCTCCCAAGAACACTATGATTCATTATTAAATCAACCCCAATGTATAAAGCAAAATGCTTTTTATAATGAGGCAATATCATGGATAAAAGAAAATCCCTATAAATTCG
>CAYWDY010000095.1:6844-8414 GCA_964455985.1 uncultured Flavobacteriales bacterium | reverse complement strand
CAAGTCAAAATCTATGACCTTTTTTTCTTTTTAACACCGGGCGTAAGTTGGCGTCATTATAGTTTGAATAAATGGCTTTTTGCTTTTTTGGTTTCTTTCCCAATATATTTTTTCGCTTATATAACTATGATTCAGCTTTATATTAGTAGGAGGAAAGAAGGCTTTATTATTTTATGTCTTTTTATAACGATGCTAATTTTTTCCTTGGTATGGTATGTTCAGAACAGGTTTCGAACAATTACTATAGAGCCTTATTATATCATATACGCAGCCTACAGTATCGAAAACGTAATAGGAAAGCGGATAAAAAGCCTTGAAATAAAGTTTCGTTCATTACTTTCATCCACTTAATTATAATACAATTAAGTCTAAACACCTATTCAACTATTCGAACACATCAGATTATCACTAAAACTGAATATAATTTGAGGCAGATAGAAGCAAGCCCCCATTTCTATTATTAAGTATGCATTTCTGCTTTGACAGATTTAGATACACTCAAACTATATTCAAGATAATAAAACAAGTCCCTGACTTCCGTCAGTTCATTTTTCTGTGCCGACGCTACATTCGCTGCTAGATGATGCTGCGGATACTGCTACCGGTTCTTCTCACTTACGCTTTCTCCGCTACCTCCCAAACGGCTACCGAAATCGTACAAAAAGCCGAGGAAAAGTTTCGGGGGTCCACGTCCATCGTAGCGCTAAAAATGGAGATCATACGTCCGACGTGGAAACGCACCCTGGAATTGAAAGCATGGATGAAAGGTGATGATTACGCCCTGCTACTCATCACCGCACCCGTCAAAGAAAAAGGTATCGTTTACCTGAAACGAAAGAACGAAGTCTGGAACTGGATTCCCGCCCTCGAACGCAACATCAAACTTCCACCGTCCATGATGAGTGAAAGCTGGATGGGCACTGATTTCACCAACGATGACCTCGTCAAGGAATCCTCCACTCTCGTGGACTACTCCCATCGATTCATGGCTGATACAGCAGTTGATGGCCGGTCTTGCTATCAGATCCTGATGACCCCGAAAAAAGAAGCCTCAGTCGTGTGGGGATATGTAACTCTTTGCATCGACAAACAAGACCTGCTTGAATTATACAGCCGCTTCTACGATGAGGATGGCTATCTCGTTCATACCGTTCACGCCTACGACTATCGAACGATGGATGGTCGCCTCCTCCCTACCCGTTTCGAACTTATTCCTACGGAAAAGCCGGGACATAAGACCGTAATGATTTATCAATCCGTCTTATTCAACAGGCCTATGGAAGAAGGATTTTTCACCACCCAGAACATGTCCAACATTCGGTAAAATGCTATTGATACGATTGGCCTGGAAAAACCTGTGGCGGAACAGAAGCCGAACCCTGATTACAGGATCCGCGGTATTCTTCTCGGTTGTCCTATCGGTGCTTGCTGAAAGTCTGAAAACCGGAATCTTCGAAAACCTTGTAGAAAATGTCGTCGGAGTCTACTCAGGAAAAATCCAGATGCATGCCACCGGGTATTGGGATGAGCGTCTGCTCGACAATGGTTTCAAGGATTCGGACTCACTACG
>CAYWDY010000095.1:0-6834 GCA_964455985.1 uncultured Flavobacteriales bacterium | reverse complement strand
CGGCAGGTAATCGCCAACCAACCTGATGTTAACGGATTGGCCCCCCGCTTGGAATCGTTTGCTTTGGCCGCCTTCCGCGATAAAACCAAAGGTTGTATGGTGATAGGTATCGATCCCACAGCCGAGGATCGAATCACGGCCTTGAAAGGAAAGGTGAGCGCAGGCACGTTTCTAACAGAATCCGGTAAGCATATAGTCGTGGCGGAAGGACTGGCACGACGTATGGGAATAACGCTACAAGACACGGTGGCGCTTATCAGCCAAGGGTATCACGGCGCTGTAGCGGCAGGAACATTCCATGTTTCCGGACTCCTTCATTTCGGTTCGCCGGAATTGAATGACAAAGCGATATTTCTGTCGCTGTATTCAGCCCGAGAATTTTTCAGCGCTGAGGACATAGCCACCGCCTATGTCATCGAACCGAGGCGTAAAGCCCTATTGAAAAATGTAGCCGAAGTATTGAGGACAAGTACAGGCCCCGGTTTTGAGACTATGACCTGGGAGGAGATGCTACCTGAAATCAAACAGCATATTGAAACGGATTCCAACAACATGTTCATTGTTCAATGCATCCTGTATCTGCTCATCAGTTTCGGGATCTTCAGCACGTTACTGATGCTGATGGAAGAGCGGCGGTTCGAGTCAGGCATGCTTGTGGCATTGGGGTTACAAAAATCGCAGCTGGCCAGGATGTATTTTATGGAATCGATGCTGACCGTATCCTTGGGGTGTATCCTGGGCATTGGCATCAGCATTCCGGTGGTTGATGATTTCAGACATCATCCGCTTCGAATTGGCGGTGAAATCGCGCGGAGCTACGAACGATTCGGCTTTGAAGCCATATTCCCTACGTCAACGAATCCTTCCATTTTTCTGGAACAAGCGATCATCGTATTCTTCATCGGGAGTATACTCTCCCTCTACCCGGTTTACAAAACGCTTCGCTTGGATCCCGTGAAGTCCATGCGTAAATGAGTCTACCATGATACTACGACTCGCTTGGCGGAACATTTGGCGGAACAAAATTCGGAGTCTTACCATCATGACTTCGGTAGAAATAGGCCTGTTCGCCGGGTTGGCCGTGAACGCCTTGTATACCGGCATGATGAACGGGCGTATCCACGACCTCATCTATCACGAGACCGGTCATATACAAATCCATCACCCACTCTTCAGGTCCGAATACGAATCCTCCGCAGTCATTCGAACGTCTGGTGAAATCTTCCGTCGGTTATCCTCTTGGCCAAGCGTACAAGCATTTAGTGTCAGGAGTGTTTCACCCGCGATGTTGGCCACCAGTTCAGGGTCGAGTGGTGTACTGGTGAATGGCATTGGCCCCAAAGATGAGAACAACGCTTCCGGTCTTAACGAGAAAATCATCGAAGGAAAAATGCTGACAAACGAAAAGCCAAACGGCATCCTGTTGGGATGGAAGCTGGCACATCGGATGAAAGCGCACACGGGATCTAAAGTGGTACTGACTTTCACCGATACCTTGGGATGCCTCGTGGCAGCTTCATTCCGAGTGACCGGGATTTTCAAATCAGTCAATTCTTCCTTTGATGATCGGCAAGTCTATGTCCATAAAAAGACACTGGACGAACATGTAGGCACCATCGGATTAAGTCATGAGATCAGTGTACTTCTCAAAAACGACTATGACAGTCAACTGATCCGTGATTCGCTGTCGACCCTTTACCGCGATTTGGAGGTAGTGACGTGGAAAGAATTGTCTCCTGAAACCGACCTGATGAATCAGACAGTGGATATATATGCGTTGATCATCATGGGCATCATCATGGCTGCATTATCCTTCGGGATCATCAACACCATGCTGATGGCATTACTGGAACGGACGCGTGAGATCGGTATGATGGAGGCATTAGGCATGAATCGATCACGCATTTTTTTTCTCGTCATAGCAGAAACCATGTTGCTCACCCTTACCGGCATTCCCCTCGCGCTACTGATCTCCTTCAGTGTAATAGGCCATTATCACCGGGTCGGACTTGATCTGTCGGGCATGGGACAGGAGATGATGAGCAGTTTTGGATTCAACACCTTGATATACCCTGAGTTCCCATCGGACAAACTGCCTGCCATTTTACTGATCGTATTCCTGACCGCGTGGCTATCGGCTCTCCTTCCCGCCATTCGGCTGATGAAACTACAGCCGGTAGAAGCTCTTCGCCATCATCACTGAAAGATACCGACATGACCGACTTAACACTTCCTTCATTCTCGACAGAAACCGTAAGCTCGGCCGAAGAGACCGTAATCGATGCTCATGACATCAGCAAAACCTACGACAGGGATAAAGTCCCTGTATATGCGTTGAATCAGGTTCACCTCCATTTGAAACGCGGCGAATTCGTAGCGCTGGTAGGACCGTCAGGCTCAGGCAAGACAACTCTGCTGAATCTCATAGGTGGACTGGACCGAACAGATTCCGGTAAAATCATCATCAACGGCGTAGATATTACCGGTCTTTCTTCGCGTAAGCTGATCGACTTCCGGTTGCATAACATCGGATTCGTCTTCCAGTCCTTCAATCTCATACCGGTACTCACGGCAAAGGAGAACGTAGAGTTCATCCTGCAGCTGCAAGGCGTGGAGCGTAAATACAGGCAAGAGCGCGTAAAAGCCCTTTTTCAACAAATCGGGATGCCGGAGAAGATGGACAGCAGGCCCTCAGCATTGTCAGGCGGTCAACAACAACGTGTGGCGGTGGCCCGTGCGCTCGCTTCAAAGCCCCGGTTCGTATTGGCTGATGAACCGACCGCCAACCTAGATTCTAAATCAGCTGCCAATTTATTGGACATCATGGAACGGCTGAACCGAGAGGAGCAGATCACCTTCCTTTTCTCCACACACGACGCACGGGTGATCGAACGGGCTCACCGCGTCATCACCCTCGTAGATGGACGCATCGATTCCGATACGCAACCGGGAGTCTTGATCCATAACAAGTGAGTCATGCGTATCCAAGTATTTTGGCTGGTTTGTGTATTGCTGTTTACATCCGCTCAGGCATACTGCGAAGCTGATTCCAAAATCACGTATCAAGGTTACATCCGGTATGTAGGCCAACAGATGTGGTCTCGGAATCCAACCCGTTCGACAAGCTGGGAATGGCTACACCTAAGGACGAATACGAGATTCACCTTTTCTCCCTCTGTCTACGGCGTATTGGAAGTACGGACCCGACTGTTTCAAGGGGCTTATGTCCGCGAAAACAACCAACTGCTTGAAATGCTGGAGAGTCCGAACGATGCGATAGTTGTTGATCCGTCCTGGAGAACCGAGGCAGGATGGGCAGCAGTAATACGGGCCGACCGTTTGTATCTCGACGTTTCGATGAAAAATACAGAAGCGCACATCGGAAGGCAGCGCATCAATTGGGGAATGTCGACGTGGTGGAATCCAAACGACCTTTTCAACGTGTATGACTTTCTGGATATCGATTACTTCGAACGTCCCGGTACTGATGCCATCCGCATCAAGCAGGGATGGGGAAGTGAAGCGCAGGCGGAAGTGGCCTATGCACCTACACGAAAAGCAGGACAAGAGACGGGTGCGGCCCGAATCACTTGGAACCGTTGGGACTATGATTTTGCTCTACTCACTGGAAAATACCATGAGTACTGGGCCACCGGTGTCGGATGGGCAGGACATCTGGGAGGAGCTGGCTTCCGCGGAGAATCTACGTGGTTCCACTCTGAGAATCTTGACGATCTCTTAAACCTCACCGTAGAATGGGACTATCTTCTTTCGGGATCGTGGTATTTCAGCGTAGCCGGTTTGTACGCGAGTAGCGGATATGCAGGGAAATGGTATGACACTGGACCTGATTCATTCATCCTGTCACCACTGCAACCCATGCCGTCGAAGTGGACGACGGCCTTTCGATTCCAAAAAACAGTCCAGACCTTATGGAATATCGATGCGGTATTCGTTTATGCCCCCGAATGCCAATTCATTATCGGCTATCCTTCGTTGCGTTATGATGCAGGAAAAAGAATGGACATCAGCGTGGCAGCACAAGTCCTGGGACTACTCCGTTCAACCAAAGTCAGGATCCAATCCGGAAGTGTTTTCGCTTCGGCGAAATGGAGTTTCTGAATACAACCTCGAGTAATGCCTAAGCCCGTACTCAACGTCGATTCAGTTTTTCTGCATTGCGACTAGCCTCCTGCGAATTACCAAGAGCATTATAGCAGTTTACCAAGGTAGTCAGACTTTTACGGGAATCCGGCTGAATGGCTAAGGCTCGCTGAGCATATGTGACTCCTTGCTCATAGGATTTCGCCAAGTAACTGACCGCAGCGATATTCTCCAATACCATGAGGTTGGTGGGCTCCAGGTCGCTGGCCCTTTTCAAGTAATGCAGACAGCTGTCATACTGCTGACGGGAAGCGTAGAGAGAGGCGATATTGTTAATTGCCATGACATGACTCGGCCAAACATCCACGGCCCGGCGATAACAAACCATAGCGGAATCTTCGTTGACCTTTACCGCAAAATCGATTCCACGGTTGAAGTGCACATTAGCCAGGCTGTTCAGCGATTCCACAGAATGGTTACTTAGCCGTACTACCTGACTGTATGCCGATACCGCGCTGTCAAATTCATGCCTGTTCAGATATAGGGTGCCAAGATTGTTCCAGGCTTCGAGGTAGTTCGGATTCAAGATAACCGTTTGACGATATAAGTCGATGGATCTTGCCGTATCGCCAATGAAAGAACTATACAACGCGTAATTATAAAATGCTTGGTGATTGGTCGGAAGTATGTCAACGCTGCGTTGGAAATGCTCCCCGGCAGTAGCTAAGTACTCTGCTCGCTTCACCGGATCATTGGTGCTCATGGCCAAGCGATGACATTCGGTGGCGAAAGCATAGTGGGTACGACTGGACTCAGGACAAACCTCTACTCCACTCTGGAAAAGACGGTAGTTGTCTTTCCAATCTGGCGTTCGCATCCAAGTCAGGCCAGCGAATACCAACAAAAGAGTGAAAAGCAGATATCGCCGCCAAGAATCGATTGTAAGAGGAGATCGGGAGAGCGCTTCTCCTGATGATCCAGCCAAGATCGAGATCCAAGCCAGACCGACGGCAAGCGACGGAACAAACATCAGGCGTTCTCCGAACGTCGTCGTGTTCAGAATGAAAAAATTGTTGACTGGCGATAGGGTGATGAGAAAGAAAAAGACCGCGAAGGAAAGCAGTGGCGATTTCCTGAATCGGACTACTGCCATTGCCACCACGGACACGTGCACAATGGCAGAGACCCACGGCCAGAGTTTCGTCCACGACATGACGGGAATGGCGTTATAGGAGTAGTCCCAAGACAACGGCCAAGGCCACACGGCCATTTTCAAGTAGTGGCCGATCAACTCGAAACGCGTTGCCCACAACTCTCCGGCGTTCGTCGCTCCTGTCAGGATATTCGCCAGAATCGGGATGCCGAAGAAATCCGTCTCCGTACCTACGATTAGAAACCGAACCATGACATAGAATAGGCTGACGCCTACATACGGTAGTAACGGAAGGAGTGCTTCACGAATCGACAAGCGTCGGAAAAGAACAACACTAAGCGGAAAAACGGCCACCCATGCCACTGTACTTTCTTTGGAAAAAGAAGCCAGCAAGAAGGCCGATACCCCGACCCATACATACTTTAATTTACGCGTATCTATCCATCGGATATACCCGTCCCAAGCGATGAAAGCAAAGAGAGCCGCCCACAGCTCATCGCGGCTCTTGACGCTGGCCACGACTTCGGTGTGCAGTGGATTGAGCACATAGAGCAAAACCATGGCTCCTATCCAAAGCGGATGTAGGTCTCGAAGTAACCGTTGCAAGACGCGGAACAGAAAAACGGAAACGAGTGCGTAGAGTAAAACGTTTACAGCATGCGAAAATCCTGGGCGAGTTCCCACGAACGACTTTTCAACGGCATAGAAAAAAAGATTCACCGGACGATAGGCCTGAACCCCTTTCGTATTGTCGAATAGCTCCATACTGCCGCGGGTGAATATCTCGGCAGTTCCTGAAAGACCCTGCTGAACCGAGCGGTGTTTCAGAAAGAAAATGTCGTCGTCCATCGTGTATTCATAACCGATGGTGCGTGCATAGAGCAGGAATGCTACGATGGCCAGTACCCACGGTAGCCATGTGTATGAAACAGTAGCTGAATTCGATTTTTTATTCACTTAAAATTGACTCTGATTTTACGAAAGGCAAAGAAATCACTTCCCTGCCCCCCATCTTCACTGATAATGGATTTCCTGCTGAAAAATAGCAAATGAAAGTCCACGTTGAGCACCCGGATTCTTCCTTATGCGACCATCTCTCGTACTCCGCGAAAATGGCCGCTAATCGCTATCTTTGCACCATGACGCCTATTACCCGTGAAGCCGTTGTGGATGCCCTCCGCAACGTGATTGAACCCGATCTGAAAAAGGACCTGATTACCCTGAACATGGTGGAAGATATCCAGGTGGAGGGTAAAAACGTATCGTTCTCTGTGATTTTGACAACACCGGCTTGTCCGTTGAAGAACCTGATCCAACAGGCTTGTGTGAATGCCATCATCCATTTTGTGGACGCCGATGCCGTAGTGAACGTCAACATGACCGCCCGTACGACCAGCGGTCGGGCGCAAGGCGATGACCTACTTCCGAACGTCAAAAACATTATCGCTGTGGCATCGGGAAAAGGTGGCGTCGGAAAATCCACCGTGGCCGCCAACCTGGCGGTAGCGCTCGCCAAAAAAGGTGCATCCGTCGGACTCATCGACGCAGACATATACGGCCCATCGCAACACATCATG
>CAYWDY010000094.1:0-8894 GCA_964455985.1 uncultured Flavobacteriales bacterium | reverse complement strand
TATCCGTCGAAGCACTTATCGAATAATCCGTTTAAGCGATATTTACCGCTCGACGGCCGGTTGAATTCTGAATTCTTAATTGTGAATTGTGAATTACAAATCAATAGCCCAACACCGAACCTAATGCCCGTTCGGCCTCGGCTACCGACATCCCTTTTCGACGTGCGTAATCCTCCACCTGGTCTTTCGAAATCCTACCTAACCCGAAATAGTGGGATTCAGGATGCGCAAAATACAACCCGCACACGGAAGCCGTAGGAAACATCGCCAGACTCTCGGTCAATTGGATACCGGTATTCTTCTCCGCATCCAGCAACTTCCATAGTGTGAGCTTCTCCGAATGGTCGGGCTGGGCGGGATAACCGGGCGCCGGACGGATACCGGCATACGCCTCACGGATCAGTTGATCGGTAGTGAGCTTCTCCTGCTCAGCATATCCCCAAAATTCTTTACGTATCCGTTCGTGCACCCGTTCAGCCAAGGCCTCGGCCAACCGATCCGCTAACGCCTTCAACAGTATGGATGAATAATCATCGTGATTCTTTTCAAAGCGTGCCACGTGTTCATCAATACCTATTCCTGCGGTAACGGCAAATGCACCGATATGATCTTCCGATTCCAAGAAATCCACCAACGCCACATTCGCTTGCCCTTCCGGTTTGCGCGTCTGTTGACGCAGCGTATGAAGTACCGCCAACTCATTCCGTGTATCCGGATCCAAGACCACGATATCATCATGTTGCACCCGCGCCGGGAACAACCCGTATACGACATTCGCCGAAAGCCACTTCTCCCCGATCAATCGCTGGAGCATCGCTTGTGCATCGGCAAATAACTTTTTCGCCTCCGCTCCTTGCGAAGGATCTTCCAACAGCTTGGGATAAACGCCACGAAGCTCCCACGCGTGAAAGAACGGAGTCCAGTCGATGTAAGGAACCAATTCGTCCAAGGGATAATCATGGATCGTATGCACACCGGTTTGCTTGGGCGGCAGTGCCGCCGAACGCTGTTGGGGAATGAACGGATTGGAACGGGCCGATTCCAACGACATATACTTATCAGGAGCATTGGCCTGACGGTTATACTCCCGCACACGTTCATACTCCTCGCGCGTCCCGTTAACAAACGCCTGGCGAAGATCCTTCGACAAGAGTTGGCTCACCACCGGAACACTGCGCGAGGCGTCGTTGACATGGATCACCGGATGAGAATAGTGGGGCTCGATCTTCACGGCCGTATGAACCTTGGACGTAGTAGCTCCTCCGATAAGCAACGGCACTTGAAATCCTTCGCGCTGCAACTCTTTGGCGACATGTACCATTTCATCCAACGAAGGCGTGATGAGTCCGCTCAATCCGATCACATCGACCTGCTCACGGCGGGCTGCCTCCAGAATCTTTTCGGACGGCACCATGACGCCGATATCGATGACTTCGTAATTGTTGCACGCCAGCACGACACCGACGATGTTCTTGCCGATGTCGTGCACATCACCCTTGACGGTCGCTAACAAGATCTTACCGGCACTTTTTCGGGCCTCCAGCCCTTCACCCGCCGTCAGCAACGGCTCCAGGTAGGCCACCGCTTTTTTCATGACGCGCGCACTCTTGACGACTTGCGGAAGAAACATCTTTCCGGCCCCGAACAGATCCCCGACCACATTCATACCGTTCATCAACGGACCTTCAATGAGGTGCAACGGTTTCGGGTATTTGACCAAGGCTTCTTCAAGGTCTACTTCAATATAGTCCGTCACTCCTTTCACCAGTGCGTGCGACAACCGCTCCTCGATCGGCAACGATCGCCACTCTTCGGTCTTCTCCTCTTTTTTGCCAGCCGTACCTTTTAACGTTTCCGCATAGGTGATCAGCCGCTCCGTCGCATCATCCCGTCGATCCAACAGTACATCCTCCACCAACTCCAATAATTCCTTCGGAATCTCGTCGTACACCTGCAATTGACCGGGATTCACAATCCCCATATCCATACCGGCCCGAATGCCGTGGTATAGAAATGCAGCATGTATCGCTTCACGTACCAAGTCGTTACCGCGAAATGAAAAAGATACATTGCTCACCCCTCCGCTTACTTTGGCCCAAGGCAGATGTTGCTTGATCCAACGTGTCGCCTCGAAAAAGTCCAGGGCATTCCGGCGATGCTCTTCCATTCCCGTTGCGACCGGGAAAATATTGGGATCGAAAATGATGTCCTGCGGCGGGAAATGTACCTGCTCCGTGAGGACGCGGTAAGCCCGTTCGCATATCTCAATGCGCCGAGGCAGTGTGTCAGCTTGTCCTTTTTCATCGAATGCCATGACGATCACAGCCGCTCCGTAACGGCGAATCAATCGAGCCTGACGGATGAACGACTCCTCCCCCTCTTTCAACGATATGGAATTGACGATGGCTTTACCTTGCGTGCACTTGAGTCCCGCCTCGATGGCCTCGAACTTGGACGAGTCGATCATCAGGGGAATCCGCGCGATATCCGGCTCTGCCGCCATGAGATTCAAGAAACGGGTCATCGCTGCCGGTGCATCCAGCATCCCTTCGTCCATGTTGACGTCTATGGCTTGTGCTCCCCCTTCCACCTGATCGCGAGCAATCGACAGGGCTTCTTCGTATTGGTTTTCCTTGATCAGACGTAAAAACTTGCGTGAGCCGGTCACGTTGGTACGCTCGCCGACATTCATGAAATTGGATTCCGGTCGCAACACGAGCGCTTCCAGTCCGCTCAGACGAAGCAGCCGGTCGATATCAGGAATCGTACGCGGAGGAATCGCACGCGCGAACGTCGCCATGTGGCGGATATGATCCGGAGTGGTTCCGCAGCAGCCGCCGACGATATTCACAAAACCGCTGCGCAGGAAATCCTCGATCTGATGCCCCATGTGCTGAGGCGTTTCGTCGTATTCACCGAACTGGTTTGGCAGCCCGGCATTGGGATAGGCGCTGACAAAGAAGGGCGCTTTTTGCGAAAGCTCTTCGATGTGCGGACGCATCTCTTTCGCGCCCAGTGCACAGTTGAGTCCAATACTTAGAAGCGGAAGATGCGAAACGGAAATCAGAAATGCTTCGACTGTCTGTCCGCTCAGGGTACGACCGCTGGCATCGGTGATGGTTCCTGAAACCATGACCGGCAATCGATGCTGCTTCTCTTCGAAAACGGTTTCCATCGCGAAGAGGGCGGCCTTTGCGTTGAGCGTATCGAAGATGGTTTCCACCAACAACACATCGGCACCGCCATCCATCATTCCTCTGACCTGCTCGGCATACGCACTGACGAGCTCATCAAAAGAAGTCGCCCGAAATCCCGGATCGTTCACGTCGGGCGACAAAGATGCCGTCTTGTTGGTGGGTCCGACAGCCCCGGCTACGAAGCGGGGACCGGCATCCGGATGCCGCTGCCGATAGGTGTCCACGGCTCTGCGTGCGCAGCGCACTGCTTCGATATTGATTTCGTAGGCCAAGTCCTCCATGGCGTAATCGGCCAGGGAAATACGTTGGGCGTTGAAGGTGTTGGTTTCAATGATATCTGCGCCGGCCTCCAAGTACTGGAGATGGATCGCTTCGATGATATCCGGGCGAGTAAGGCAAAGCAAATCGTTATTGCCTTTCAACGGCTTTTCAAATCCGGCAAACCGGCTGCCCCGGTAATCGGATTCTTCGAGTTTGTATTGTTGGATCATGGTGCCCATGGCGCCATCGATCACCAATACCCGCTTTAGCAGTTCCTCGTAAATCGGAACACCGGCATATACCGCATGCCACGCGCTTTCCTGAATCGGTTTGTTCTTCATAATCAATCGGGTCTTTGCCGGCTACGCTGGGCGCTTTCCAAAAATCGCTTCGATCGTGTCGAAGGATATCACCGCATACGCTTAGATGTCACTCCGACTTATCTGTCTCCATGATGATGAAGAACGATGTGGCACCTTCTTTCATCAGCGATCACGCCGACTACCGGGGTTGCCAAGGCTTCACAGGGCGTTTCCCTCCACCTTTCTGGATAAGTTCCCTTTCGGGTCTGGCAAAGAACGGCTGCAAATATAAGGATTACTTCTGCCCTATTTCCGGGGCGTGGAAATAGTCTCTTGAAAAGAAACGGAACCGATCAAGCGGTTCCCATTCATGAAATTTCCTGTGCCAAAGTGGGTTAAAAAATGAAGGTCTAATTCATGTTATTTCCAAGGAAAGGTCATGACCATCGGTTACTTTGCCTCCATCCAAATCTCTAACCCACACCACCTATGAAAAAATTCCTGGTCGTTAGCAGTCTTGTGTTGGCTTCGATGGTCGCCCTGGCCGTGACGTATTACAATTACGCCAACATCGTCTTTCCCATTGACATCATGAATAACCTGGCCGACATGGATAACATGCCGACGACCAACCCGACGACGGATGCCGGAGCTACCTTAGGTCGGTACCTATTCTACGACAAGGACCTTTCTTCAAACCGTACCATTTCCTGCGCATCGTGTCATATCCAGAAATTCGGCTTCGCCGATACGGCACGATTCAGCTTGAAATTCAACGGCACCCGTACCACCCGAAACTCACCAAGCTTGGCTCACCTGCGTTTTCAGCGCGACGGACAATTCTTCTGGGACAACCGAGCAGCCACGCTGGAAGTTCAGCCTAACGGCCCCTTTTTCGCTGGCGAGATGGGTATGACGCCTACGACGCTGGTCAACCGTGTCAAGGCCAAATCGTATTATAAGACGATGTTCACGGCGGCGTTTGGGACCAGCACGGTAACGGCAGACCGTATCAACCGGGCCTTAGCTCAGTTCATGCGAAGCATGAATACCTTCGGCTCGAAATACCGCTATGGTGTCGACCACACTAACGGCAGTCCGGAGACCACTCCGTTCGTAAATTTCACTGCGCAGGAGAACCTGGGCAAAAGTCTATTCATGGACATCACTCGCGGAAACTGCCAGGCTTGTCACACGCGAAACGTGATGGTACAGCAAGGCGCCCAGAATATCGGACTGGATCTCGTTTATGCAGACAACGGCTTGGGGGCAGTCAGCGGAGCAGCCAATCAGATGGGAAAATTCAGTGTCCCTTCGCTCATCAACGTAGCCCTGACTGCACCGTACATGCACGACGGACGATTCCAAACCCTGGAGCAGGTGGTTGATTTTTACAGCGATTCCGTGAAAGCCCACCCGAATCTCTCAGGCTTCTTGCGCACCATCATTCCCGGCACCGTCAACCCGAACAACAACACGTGCGATACTTGCCCTCCCCGTCGACCGCATTTCACCGCCACGGAGAAAGCAGCCCTGGTGGCCTTCTTGCGCACGCTGACCGATACTGTACTGAATACCGACATCCGCTGGAGTAACCCATACATCACCCCGCGCTTGGCTGGCCCGACGGAAGTAGAGGCACCAACGGTAACCGCTAAGGAACCCGCCGTGTTGTTACGCACCATCAACATGGCCGGACAAGATGTCGACCCAGACATGTACACGGGTATAATGATTGAAATCTACAGCGACGGATCCACCCGAAAAATGGTCCGCGTGCACTAATCCTCCTGAAAAATTTTATAAAATCATCCGCTGGCCATTCTTCGGATATCAACGTATCCGTCGGATGGCCGGTTTGTATAAGGTATGAACATCCTTCAGCGGGTTGGTCTGACGGATTCGCTTTTGTTCTTCTTCGGGTAACGCCAGAATAGTCTTGCATTCGTCCGAACAACAACCGTTCATCAGTCGGGCGCATTCCGGGCATTGGATGAACAGCACGTGACAGCCCTGGTGGGCGCAATTCGTGTGTGCATCGCTGGACGAACCGCATTGATGACACTGACTGACTACATCTTCTGTAATGCGCTCCCCCATGCGATCATCGAAGACGAAATTCTTCCCGATGAATTGAGGCTCGAGACCTTGTTCGCGGACTTGTTGGGTATAGTAAATGATCCCGCCGTTCAATTGATTCACGTCGTCGAAGCCGTGGTGTCGCAAATAGGCGCTAGCCTTTTCACACCGTACCCCACCGGTGCAGTAGAGCAAGATCTTTTTATCCTTCCTGTTTTCGAGCAATCCCAACACTTCGTCCAACTCCTCACGGAAGGTGACCGCTTGCGGTAACAAAGCCCCGCGGAAATGCCCTACTTCGCTTTCGTAACTGTTCCTCATATCGACTACCACAGCATCCGGTGATTTCATCGCCTCGTTCCATTCCGATGCAGAGAGATGTCGACCCACGTTGGTGACATCAAACGCAGCATCCTCCAATCCATCAGCGACGATCTTCTCGCGGATCTTGATCTTCAGCTTGAGGAACGAAAACCGATTATCTTCAACGGCGATTTTCAGATCCATGTGGCGAAAAGCCTCTTGGGCGTCCAGCCAATTCTTGAAGGTGTCGAAATGAGGTTCAGGAACGGAGAGCTGAGCGTTGATGCCCTCCTTGGCTAGGTAGATCCGACCTAAAATACCCAACTGTTCCCACTCCACGTAAATCCGATCGCGTAGTTGCTCAGGTTCCGGCAATACCACATACCGGTAAAAAGAAAGGGTGATACGGCTGAAAGGTTCGTTTTCGAGGCGTTTGCGCAACGCCTCGACATCCAGGGTGTTGTACGTCGGCATGTCCTACAAAAATACCGAAATCGGTAGCGCGAGGCAAGCCGCAGGCAGACAGGTCAGGATGCGTTACCGTTCTCCCGGGCTGCTTTATCCTTCCGGTTTTTCATCCAAACCGCTACGCCGATGATACCGATAACGTAAGGCACAGACATGAGGTAAAGGATGCCGCTGTTCAGGCCGGTTCCCACCTTGTTGTTATGCGCTTCCTTATTGGTTTCGACATTGCGTCGGCACATCGCACATTGAGCACTGACAGAGAGGCTGCCGATACACATCGACATCAATAAAGCAAAGGTGAGCAGGATTCTCATGACAAGGGATCAGAAACGATAATACGGAGATATCATCAGGTAAACGATGACACCTGTGATGGTCACGTACAACCAGATGGGATAAGACCAACGGACTATTTTTCGGTGGAGCGATACTTGGTTGACCAGTCCGCGGTATAAGGAAATCAGCACCAACGGCAGCACGATAGCGGCCAGTACGATGTGCGTTGACAAAATGAAAAGATAAACCGTACGCAGCGGAGCATCAGCCGGGTAATGCGTTTCAACGCCAAACGCGTGGAACAGAACGTAGGAAAGAAGAAATACCGTAGACAGGGCACAGGCGGCGAGGTTCAGGCGCTTGTGCATGGCCACATCCTTCTTTTTGATGAACCACAGGGAGAGCAGGAGCAGAAGCGTGGTGGTTCCGTTCAGGATGGCGTTCAAGGCGGGCAGAAAGGCAGCCCATGCCGGAATGGTTTCAGCCTTGGGAAGCTGTGAAAGCACCACAACTACTGCGAATACCGCTACCGAAACGATCCAAATCAATCGCTTGTAGAACTGCTCGCGGGATTTCAGGTTTTCGGTGAGTGACATGATGATATTATGTGTAGAACATCAGAGGATAGAAAAGGTTATTTCTTCCGGGCCTCTTCGAAGTATTCGTGCATCAAGACTTTGATTTCATCCATCAGTGTATCCACCTCGTAGGTTTCCGTGCCGTCGTAGATACCACGGATGTGTTTCTCTTTGTCGATGAGCAGTAAATCCTGTGAGTGGAAGAAATCACCTTCAGCCACTCGCTGGGCCGCCGGGAGAAGATATCCCGTCCGGGCCAGGGTATAAATGGAATCCTTAGGGCCGGTCAGAAACCACCATTGGCTGTTGTCAGCACCCATCTTACGGGCATACTCGGCCAGTACAGGAACGGAGTCGTTTTCCGGATCTACCGTATAAGAGACTATTCGGATATCATGGATGCCTTTGAATTTCTCCTGGATGCGACGGACATTTTCGTTCATCTGCGGACAAACGGATTTGCAATTGGCAAAGAAGAAATTGGCGACATAGATTTTTCCATCCAGATCCTTTTGGGAGATAGACTTGCCATCCTGATTCACCAGGTTAAAATCACCAACGGAATGGAAAACAGAATCTCCCGACAAAGTCACCTCTACAGGACCGATGATCGGGAGACGCTTGAAATGATTATCGCCACAAGAAATGGCAAACCAAAACGCAATCGGATAAGCCAGTATGACGACGGGAATGAGGAGCTTGATCCGGTTGGAAATAGGCATGGGAGGATTACAAAGGAGCCATCGTCAACGCCGAACCTTCGTAGAGGGCGATGAAGATGAGGTATACGATCAGCAAGAAGGGCAAGAGAATGGTCCAACGGAAGGGAACCACCTCGTATTTCAAGTGCATGAAATAGCCGACGATGTAATAGGACTTGACGATGGTCAACACGATGAAGGTCAACATCAACAACTCCTTGGACAAGCCCGTGAAGGAAATGGCTACTTCGAAAATGGTAACGGCCAACAGGATCCAGAATACTTTCCAGATGAGCTTGGTCGACAACGAACCGTGTTCGTGATGGTCGGCAGTAGCGGTGTGGTGCAGATCAGACATAGTATGCTATAGGAGGATTAGACAAGATAGAAGAAGGTGAATACGAATACCCAAACCAAGTCAACGAAGTGCCAATACAATCCGACCTTCTCGACGAGTTCGTAATCGCCTTTCCGGTCCAGGAAGCCTTGGAAGACCAGGATGAAGACGATGATATTGATCACGACACCACTGAATACGTGGAAACCGTGGAAACCGGTAATGAAGAAGAAGAAGTTAGCGAAGAGCGGCGTGTTGCCGTATTCGTTTTCGGTCAGATTGGCACCGATGATATTATGCTTGGCGGTAGCCATCAGCTCTTGCGCTTCAGCACCTTCAACCTTGGAATGGTCTTGGAAAATCAAGACCCCGGGTTCCAAGTCGTCGGTACG
>CAYWDY010000093.1:0-8899 GCA_964455985.1 uncultured Flavobacteriales bacterium | reverse complement strand
CCGGCGGGGAGGGCTTTGCTCATCGTGTGAGACGACGTGCCAGTACGAACAGGTTCAATACTTGGGGAAGCGGAATGATCGGGTTCGTCGGCAGCGAAAAAATCAATCGACGTTGTCGTGCAAGAAGGAGTTGTTGGACTTGATCTGTGCCTTTTTCTCGTCTTCCAACGAAAGCGTGTACCGAGAGACACTCGATTCGCTGGAATGAGGCACTGACTCCAATTTCACGTTCTTGCGTTTGTAAGCAGGCTCTTGTTCCAACTCATTCAAGTTGCCGGTTCCCAACCGATAGTTGAGTGACTTAAGGCGAGCCAGACGTTCACGCGACTTGCGGAAAAAGTCATCTTCTTCCTCGGTCTGTTCGGCCGTCAGGTTCATAGTCATTTCCTTACGAACCTCCATTTCCGGAGCATCGTTCTTCTCTTTTTCGTTCGTGGTGATGTTGAACTCGAAGGTGAACTGACTGTTTTCTTCGGTGGCAACAGGAGTAGTAGTAGTAAGTTCAGGCTTGACGAGTACAGGCTCCAGATCATCCTGAACGGCCGGTTTTTCTTCGGCTTTCACTTCGGTTGTAGACGCAGCCAGCGCAGGTTTAGATTCATCGTCCATCACATAAACGCGGGTTCCTGAACGCTCACGCGTAACCGCTTCTTCCTTCTGTTCAGCACGGGTCTTGAATCCGGTAGCGATGATGGTCACACTGAGTCGGTCGCCCAAGTTCTCGTCGAAGCAATTACCCCAGATGATATCAGCCGTCAGTCCTGCCTGATCCTGAATGAAGTCGGTGATTTCACCGATTTCATCCATGGTGACTTCTTTTTCACCGCTGGAGATATTCATCAGGATATAACGGGCACCCTTGATGTTGTTGTCATGCAGCAGTGGGGAGGCCAATGCCTGTTCCACAGCGCGGATAGCACGGTTTTCGCCTTCAGCAGATGACGATCCCATGATGGCTACACCGCTATTCTGCACCGCTGTTTTCACGTCTTCGAAATCCACGTTGATATGGCCGGTAACCGTGATGATTTCAGCGATACCCTTGGCGGCGATGGTCAGTACATCGTCGGCGTGGGAGAAGGCCTGCGATAATTTCAAGTTGCCGAACATTTCGCGAAGACGCTCGTTGCGGATGACGAGGATGGAATCGACATGCTTCTTCAGCTGCTCAATACCTAACTCGGCTTGCTCGCGGCGTTTCTTTCCTTCGAAATCGAACGGTACGGTAACGATACCTACCGTCAGGATACCCAGTTCACGCGCTGCTTGTGCGATGACGGGAGCAGCTCCGGTTCCGGTACCTCCGCCCATACCGGCGGTGATGAAGACCATGTGTGTGTTGTCCAGAAGAACCTTCTTGAGATCGTCGATCGTCTCGATGGCGGCATTACGGCCTACTTCAGGAATGGAACCGGCACCACGTCCGTGAGTCAGGCTCTCGCCCAATTGGATCTTGTTGGGAACCGGAGAGATCCGCAAGGCCTGGTCGTCTGTATTACACACGACGAACTCCACGCCTTTGATTCCTTGGTGGTACATGTGGTTGACGGCGTTGCTACCGCCTCCGCCTACTCCGATCACCTTGATGATGGAGGGCTGCTCTCTCTGCAAATCGAATTCCATGGTATATGTTATTATCGTTTGTTGATCACAATTACAGTTTGGTATCTTCTTCTTCTTCGGTGAAGAATTTCTTCAGCTGATCGAACCAGCGGCCTTCCACGCTTTCGCCGACACGAGCCACCGTCGATCCCTTTTCCAACTTCTCCCGGGTGGTCGTCTTTGTCTGGACATTCTGACCACCGGTCGACACCTTGTTTTTCTTCTCCATTTCCTGGAATCCTTTGATGACCAGTCCTACTGCCGTAGCATACATCGGACTTTTTACTTCATCGGCTCCTTTGGCCAGGTGTTCGTTCGGATATCCGATACGCGTGTCTTTGCCTGTTCTGTATTCGACCAATTGAGGAAGATGCTTCAACAAGGCGCCACCACCAGTGATTACAATACCGTCGATCAGTTTCTTTTCAAAGCCGGAATGAACGATCTCATAGAAGACATAATCGATGATCTCCTCCATGCGTGCCTGGATGATGGAAGAAAGATTGCGTACGCTGATTTCACGCGGAGCCTTGCCTCGCAAGCTGGGGATGGCCACGATTTCATTATCCTGTTCGGAAGAAGAAAGCGCCGAGCCGAATTTCACCTTGAGTTTTTCCGCTTGGCTCTTCAAGATTGAACATCCTTCGCGGATGTCATCGGTGATGACGTTGCCACCGAAAGGAATAACAGCCGTATGGCGGATGACGCCATCCTGGAAGATGGCGATGTCGGTAGTACCACCGCCGATATCGACGAGGCATACACCCGCTTCCTTCTCGTCGGCGGAAAGCACCGCCTCGGAGGAAGCCAACGGCTCGAGGAACAACCCTTCGATATCAAGACCCGCCTGTTGAACGCACCGGTTGATGTTTTTCACGGCCGTGACCTGACCTGTGATGATGTGACAATTGGCCTCCAATCGCACACCGGCCATTCCAATCGGATTCTTGATACCGGTCTCTTGATCGACATTGTACTCTTGAGGAATGACGTCGATGATCTGCTCACCGGGAGGCATGGCCAGTTTGTACATGTCTTCGACGATGGCGTCGATGCTATCCTGGGTAATCTCATCTTCGGCGGAGCGACGGGTCACCATGCCGTGATGCTGAAGGCTCTTGATATGCTGACCGGCGATGCCGACGTACACTTTTGCGATTTCTACGCCAGACTTCAAGGAAGCCTCTTGCAGGGATTTACGGATAGACTCGATAGTCAGTCCGATATTGGTGACCACACCGCGGCTTACACCCAGCGATTCCGCTTTTCCGTATCCCAGGATGTCGATTTTTCCATGTTCATTCTTGCGGCCGACGATGGTGCAGATCTTGGTCGTGCCTATGTCGAGTCCTACGACGATGGGTGAGTTCTCCGTTTTCATTTCTTGGTGCAGACTACCTGATTATTGTATTTCAGATTGATGGTGGAATAACGATTCCAACCGGTATTGTTGAGTCCCTCCTGGTAGAAGAGGTAGAGCTTCTCGAACTTCTCTTCCATTCGACTGATGTCTCCGAAGACAATCGTATGATCGCCTACCCGAGGAACCAGCTCAAGGTCACCGTTCAGGTTCACGAAGATCTGTTCGATCTGTGCGTTCCAAAACGGGTCTTGTCGGATGAATGTCGCCAGTTTGAAGACCTGGTAACTGCGGGCTAACACCAGCGAGGTGTCGCTCAGCTTTTCATCGTCGTATGTCCGGAGATATCCTTCCGCTTCCCTATTGAATATATACCCGTTCGACACGGGGACTCTTGCCGTATAATGGTCTGAAACGGGCATATAGACACCGTTTTCATCGATGTAAAAGCTCTCTCCCCATGTATTAATCACCCGCACTACCGGAACCCGTTGCCGGACTTCCACATGGAGCCTTCCATCCAGGGTTGAAAATACCCTGGCGCTGGCCACGAACGGGTTTGCAAGCATTATTTTTTCCAACATGGCCGTGTTAATTGAAGCCATGGACTTGGTCTGAAGATCTCCGACCCTGTCATCCACCAGTTGCTGGATATCCGATTCACTCAGAAAAGCATCGCCAGAACTGTCGAGGATGGTGGCGACAAGCCCGGTACAAGGCATCGACTGCATACGGCTACGGGTGAAGCCTACCGTAACCAAAAACAGAACCACCAGTCCGATCCAGAGCGAACGTCGGCGCAACTTGGCCCAGTCGAAATCGATTTTCTTTTTCATGAGTGATGGGTTGAGAAGGTACGGCGGATGGGATCCACCAATTGGTCAATATCGCCGGCTCCCAGTGTCAACAGTACTTCCAAGGGCGTCTGACTCAGGTAATCCAGTACTTGCTCCTTAGGAAGGAGAACCTTGGATGGACACGTGACTTGTTCCAATATCATCTCCGATGTGACTCCGGGGATGGGCAACTCACGCGCCGGATAGATATCCAGCAAAATCAACCGGTCCAGCAGCGAAAGACTTTCGGCAAATCCTTTGGCAAAATCACGGGTACGGGTAAAAAGGTGCGGCTGGAAAATTCCGGTGACGGATTTTCCAGGATAAAGCTCCTTGGCAGAAGAAATGCATGCCCTCAACTCGGCAGGATGATGCGCATAATCATCGATATACACCAACCGATCCGACTTGATCTGGTAGTCGAAACGTCGCCTGACGCCCGTATAAGTTTCCAAACCTTTCCGAATCTGACCCTCCTCCAAGCCTAATGTACGGGCCACGGTTATGGCAGCCACTGCGTTCTCCACGTTATGGGAACCGGGAAGCTGCGTCCACAAATCAATAAATGTCTCGCGACCGTTCGTCCAATCGAAATGGTACGCATGTTCTTTGACCTCGATCCGGGAAGCGAACTGTTCGGCCGGTCCATATAAGGAGTAATCCGTAGCCGCCGTAACCACCTCGCCTACCGGCAACCCGTGCTTTACGATCAGTTGTCCCGACGACTTCACCTGGGAGGCGAATCGCTGGTAGGTCCGGCGCATCTCTTCTTCTGAACCGTAGATATCCAGATGGTCTGGATCCATAGAGGTGATAACCGCTATATCCGGAAACAGGGTAAGGAATGAACGATCGTATTCATCCGCCTCCACCACCACGATGTGACGGCCTTTCTGTTCAGACCCTATCAATAAGTTTGAATTGTAGTTTTTCGCGATACCTCCGAGGAACGCGGTGCAGTCGATACCCGCCGAACGTAAGAGATGTGCAATAAGCGTGGAGGTAGTGGTCTTGCCGTGCGTACCGGCCACAGCTACCGTGTAGAAATTAGAAGCGATGACACCCAGCACCTCGGACCGTTTGAGCAAGCGAAAACCGTGGCTCAGAAAATGATTCCGCTCGACATGATCGATCGGAACGGCAGGAGTAAGTACGATGAGGGAGGAATCCTTATCCAGAAAATCGGGATCGATCATTCCCACATCATCCTGAAAGTGTACGTCAATCCCTTCCCGTTGCAACTCATCCGTAAGTGGAGTCGGCGTCTTGTCGTATCCTCCCACCTTTTTTCCTTGTGCGTGGAAAAATCTCGCCAACGCAGACATGCCGATGCCTCCTATTCCCAGGAAATAGACCGCACGGATGCTCTTGAAATCGAGGGCAGGCGTATTCACGTTCGGGCGAGTTGATAGACTTGTTCAGCGATGGTATGGGCGGCATCCGGAAGGGCCATGGCGGATACGGCTGATGCCAGCTTCTCCCGCTGTATCTGATCGGAAACCAAAGAAAGGATCTGACCAATCAGCTGTTGAGGCGCATCAGCATCACGTACCATCCAAGCGGCAGAACGCTGCACTAACGCCATGGCGTTTTTGGTCTGATGGTCCTCGGCTACATTGGGCGAGGGTACGAGGATGGATGCCTTTCCGGCGATGGCGATCTCAGAGACCGAACTGGCTCCCGCTCTAGACACCACAACATCCGCAGCAGCGTAGGCTAGATCCATCTTCGTGATGAAATCAAACACCTTCACCGCTGGATTCGAAACACTGGCTTGCGCAGCAGCGAATCCACTTTTTCCCGTCTGCCAGATCAATTGAATGTCATGCTTCAGCATACTCGGCATTCCATCGGCGATAGACTGGTTGATGGTACGGGCTCCCAAACTTCCTCCGATGACCAGTACGACAGGCTTGTCGGGAGACAATCCAAAATGAGCTAACGCCTGGGAACGCTTCTGAGCAATATCGACCAGATCGGTGCGGACCGGGTTTCCGGTAAGCATGATTTTCTCCTGCGGGAAATAACGCTCCATTCCTTCGTAGGCCACACAAATTTTTTTCACGCGCTTCGAGAGAATGCGGTTGGTGACTCCCGCAAACGAATTTTGTTCTTGAATAAGGGCAGGAACGCCTTGGCCCGTAGCGGCAAACAACAAAGGCCCACTGGCATAGCCTCCTACGCCAACGGCTACATCGGGACGAAATGAACGCACGATGGAACGCGCTTTCCACAGACTGGCTATGATCTTGAACGGCAAGGTCAGGTTGGAGAGTGTCAACCGACGTTGAATACCGGAGATATTCAATCCGATGATGCGGAAGCCGGCGGCCGGTACTTTTTCCATCTCCATACGACCTTGAGCACCGACAAACAAAATCTCGTTTTGCGGATTCAACCGCATGAGGGCCTGGGCGATAGCTACCGCAGGGAAGATATGCCCGCCGGTTCCACCGCCGCTGATGACCACGTTGATCTTAGGCCAGCTCAACCTTCCCTCCTCCTTCTTTTTTGTCTTTTTCCAAGTGACGACTGACACTCAGCACAATTCCGATGCCGATACTGGTGAACCAAATGGATGAACCACCCATGCTGACTAACGGCAGCGGTTGACCGGTAACCGGAAACAATCCGACAGCCACGGCCATATTGATGAGTGCTTGGAAGATAAGTATGAATATACACCCCACAGACACCAACGTTCCGAATGCCATCGGACTGTGATGGATGAAACGTATTACCCGATAGAACAAAAGCAAATAAAGAAATAAGATAAGTGCCCCACCGATGAAGCCATACTCTTCGACGATGATAGCGAAAATGAAATCCGAATAAGGATGTGGAAGGAAATTACGCTGCGTACTGTTGCCCGGAAACTTTCCAACCAGTCCGCCGCCTGCAATGGCGATCTTGGCTTGATCCGTCTGGTAGTTCTCGTCACTGATGATGCCGTTACCCGTATCTTCTTTCGGCTGCCAAAATCGCTCCACGCGTCCTATCCACGTATTGATCCGACCGGTATGTCCTACTGCGAAGGAAAAAATGACATAAAGAGAGAATGCAGCCACACCAATACCGAGCATCGATAAGATATGTTTGATGCTCACGCGACCGATGAGCATCAGAAATAAGCAAGAGGTGAATAGCACCGCTGCCGTGGAAAAATTAGCAGGGACAATCAGTAAGCATACAATTATCACCGGAGCAAGTACCGGCACTAGGATGGAACGGAACGTCATTTCCTCATCTTGGCGCTTGGACAATGTCCGGGCGAGATAGATGATCAGCGCCAGCTTGGCAAAATCAGAGGTCTGAAAAGAGACATTGATCCCCGGTAACGTAAGCCAACGACTGGCTTCGTTGAGGTTCGTTCCAAGGACCAGGGTCAGTATCAGCATCACCAACGACGAAGCAAGAAGAATCGGTGAGATCTTCAGAAAGACCACGTATTTGAGCCGGTGGGTGGCATACATGAGTAGCAGGCCTAACGCGACGATGACCAGGTGCTTGACCAGGTAATATTCCGTATTCCCCTGCTGGTATTTATAAGCCAGCGTACCGGTACTGCTGTACACGGCCAGCATGGAGAAAATGGAAAGGACAAAGACAATCATCCAGATCGTCCGATCGCCCTTGAAATACCTGTCCAACCACGTGGTTTGCATGATTCCGTTTTTTACGGTGAATGGATTACAGCGCGCGAACGGCTTTCTTGAACTGGCGACCGCGGTCTTCGTAGTTCTCGAACAGGTCGAAACTGGCACAGGCCGGGGAAAGCAGCACGACATCGCCTTTCTTACCGAGGCGATACGATGCTTGAACGGCTTCCTCTGCCGTACGTGTCTCCACGATTTCCGGAACAACATCCTTGAAAGCCTTGATGATCTTGCGGTTGTCCACACCGAGGCAGACGATGGCTTTCACCTTCTCCTTGGCCAAGTCCACCAACGTAGAATAGTCGTTTCCTTTGTCCACACCCCCCAATACAAGCACTACCGGACGGGTCATGCTTTCCAAGGCGTACCACGTGGAGTTGACGTTCGTGGCTTTCGAATCGTTGATGAATTCGATACCGTGCACCGAAGAAACCACTTCGAGTCGGTGTTCGACATTTCGGAAGTCGGAAAGGCTTTCGCGGATGACTTCGTTACGGATGTCCATGACACGGGCTGCAATACCTGCCGCCATCGAATTGTAGAGATTGTGTTTGCCTTGTAAGGCGAGTTCATGAATGAGCATGTTGAATGTGTGTTGGTGTGTGTGTATGGTTAGAGTCTGTTCTTCAAGCCAAGCGCCTTCGTGAAGACGCGATTTAATGGAGAAAGGCAACAGCTGCCCTTTTCCCTGTATGAATTTCAAATGGTCCGTGGTGATCGGATCATCCGTGCAGTAGATGAAGCAGTCCTGCTCCGTCTGGTTTCTGGTAATCTGAAACTTTGACCGTACGTAATTCTCGAGCTCGTATTCATACCGATCGAGATGATCCGGCGTAATATTGGTCAAGATGGCGATGTCACATTTGAAATCGCGGATACCGTCGAGCTGGAAGCTGCTTAACTCCAGCACATAAACGTCGTGGTCCTCTTCGGCAACCTGGAAGGCGAAACTCTTTCCGACATTTCCGGCAAGCCCTACATTCACGCCCGCTTTCTGCAGGATGTGATACGTGAGCAGTGTCGTGGTCGTCTTTCCGTTGGTACCGGTTATGCCGATCATTCGGGCATTCGTGTATCGTCCGGCAAATTCGATTTCGGAGATCACCGGCACACCCTGTTCACGCAGCTTCTTTACCAACGGGGCTTTATCGGGTATACCCGGACTTTTCACCACTTCGGTAGCCGTCAAAATACGTTCCTCCGAGTGCGCGCCCTCCTCCCACTCGATTCCATATTTCTCCAACATCGCTTTGTATTCCGGCTTGATGGAGCCTTTGTCAGATACGAATACGGGAATACCCTTCTTCTTCGCCAAAACGGCGGCACCGACACCGCTTTCAGCGGCACCGAGCACTACCAGGAAGGAAGGGGTTGTTGTCATGGTGATTAGAGAAGCTGTATTAGCGGAGTTTGAGCGTAACCATCGTCACGATAGCCAGGAATAT
>CAYWDY010000092.1:0-8919 GCA_964455985.1 uncultured Flavobacteriales bacterium | reverse complement strand
ACTTCATCAAGATCGCGGGAGATGAGTCCGAGCTGATCGTCGATGAACAGCAATGAATTTCGGGCCAATTCATTCTTCTCTTCGATATTCGACTTGAGCCATTCTTCGATAAGCTGATTGATGAAATCAACGGCTTTATCCGGTACAGGATCCTCCAGAGAAATGCTGAGGATGGACGAAGTCTTGTTGACCATGGCGACGTCGATCAGTCCACGATAGCGGCTGATCAGGTCTTCCTTCAGGTTAAAGCGCAACATATAGTTCCGCTTATCATATTGGTCATTGTCGAAAGCTCGATCGTTGAAGAACCCGCGTTTCTCGAGGGTGAAGGTCCCCAGGTCATTCGTCACTTTACGTCCGAACAGGGCCACCTGTTTGGTTTCGATGTCGGTATGCGGATCCGTGAATCGGATCTGATACGTTCTGCTGTTGATGACCTTGACGGATACCGGAGTGGTATAGGCTAAGTAACGAAGCGTATCATAGGTGAAACGGAACGGGCAATCCTGATACATCTCCGTCCGCTTGATGTTTCCTTCCAGAAAATAACTGATGTCAAAGTCAAGCTCACTGATCGTTTTGGCGACCAGCGTACGGGACTTCAGGACCTCGATTTCATTCTGGATGTTCCGGTCGGTGGTGAAATCGTCCAGCTGTTTGAGAATGTCGGCGGCGTCAGAACTGCTCTTAGGCTGCTTGATCATCACCGATCCGCTGGCGGAATAAATGGGCGTGGTGACCCAGTTGTAATAATAAGCGCCCAGCAGGGCTGTCACCATCGCCAGGATGTAGAGGTACCAGTAGCGCAGCACATAGCCGAAGAAGAGTGACTTGAAATCAAACCCACCTTCTTCTTCGGTGACGGGTAGTGGTGACTGTTCGAGCGGTTCCATGTAAAAGGGCAATTCGGTTATCGTATCGTGGCCCAAACGGCGAGCATCAGGGACAAGCCACTGAACACGATGGGAAGGGTGCGGTACCAGTTTTCCGCGAGGGATTTCTTGGTAGCGAGAGGCTCCACGTAAACGACGTCGTTGGCGTGGAGGAAATAACAGGGTGATGAGAAGAGTTCGCGAGACGAAAGATCCACATACATGTAGTTCTTCTTCCCTCCTTCTTCCCGGATGATGAGCACGTTATTGCGGCTACTGTAGATGGTCATGTCTCCGGCCATGGCCAAGGCTTCGGGCAGCGTGATACGCTCGTTGCTGACGGTATATACACCGGGATGCAACACCTCTCCCATCACAGAGACCCTGAAGTTGCGGATGTTCAGTTTGACGGCCGGATTGACCAGGTATTTTTCCAATCGACGGGTAAAGGTGTCACGGGCTGCACTCGACGTGTAGCCGGCGACACGAAGGTCACCGATCAACGGAAGACGCACCATGCCGCGTTCATCTACTAGGTACACGTTGGCCAATGAGTTGGCATCTTCCCGTTCTGAGAAATTGAAATACTTACTCGCCTCAGGACTAGTACTGGAAACATAGATGTTGAGCTGGTCGCCCGGGTGGATGATGGCGATGTAGTTGGTGTCCGATACGCTGGGGGCGTCTACCCCTTCGGCATCGGGCTGAAAACTAAGAATCTGCTTATGAGAAACACAGGCGCTTAACAGCGCCATGAGTAGCAGGTAGGCAGAAAGGACGAAGCGATTCCTCATGAGATGGCCTTTTAACGCGAAATGCCGTTTTAGGCGTTATCTCTTTACTTGTTTCCCTTCAAATGGTTTCAAAAGTGAAAGGAATTGGCAAAAAGCAAAAGAGCCACCCTTTCGGATGGCTCTTTTGAGTAGAAAATCAATTCAGATTATTGAACGACAAGTGATTTGCGGGCGAAGCCGGCACGTTCACCGTTCAGAGAAACCACATACACCCCGGCCGTCAGGTCACTGAAGTCAAGTTGGTTGAGGTTCTCCCCGATCGAGGAAACGATATTCAGCTTCTTCACCAGTACACCGGACATGCTGTACACTTCCAGCGTCACGATTTCCTCGTACGACGCTTCGAAGGTCAAGTTGACACGGTCGTGGGTCGGATTCGGGAAGAGCTCCATGGTCGTTGCTCCGGTCGCCGGATCAGCCGTACGGCAAGCCAGGTTGACAGAAACCCCGAGGTTCTTGGCGATACTAGAACCGCACTGGTTGTTCGCTTTCACCGAAACCGTAGCCGAAGCCGAGGTCGCCGTGGTGAAGTTGGCCGTAGCACTGGTCGTTGTACCGGAAATGCTACCACCACCGGTGATGCCCCACGTGTAGCTGGTAGCTCCTGTAACAGCAGTAACCGTGTAAGCTACACTGTTTTGAGTCTTACAAACCGACGTGGATCCTGTGATGGTCGTAGGAGAAGCAAGTACAGAGGTAACCGCTAATGCACGAGCAATACTGGACGTACAGGATGAGTTGGCGACTACAGAGACGCTACCGCCGACGAACATGGATGTCACCGAAACAGAAATCGAAGTAGTTCCTGCACCGGAAGTAACGGTCATACCAACAGGCACTGTCCACGTGTATGAAGTAGCGTTGGTCACTGAAGCGATGGAATACGTCGCAGTGGTCGTACCAGCGCTGAAGCAGACACCCGACGAAGGACCGGTGATGGCACCGGGCTGAGCCGGCCTGGAAACAAGAGACCAGAATTTAGCACTGCTTCCGCAACTGTTGGTAGCGGTAAACGTCAACGTACCTCCCGTCCAGGCTGCCGTCGTGGTAACCGTACATGAGGTGGTGGATTGACTGGAGATGGTAGCACTACCTGCTACGGTCGGATTGATAGACCAGTTGTAACTGGTCACTGTGCCCGTAGGAGCCGGAGTACTATAGTTCTGGCTGGCGTTAGGACACATCAAGAGGCTTCCGGTAAGCGTCGTGCTAACCACCGGCAGACCGGTGATGGTACGACTCAAGGAAGCGGATGAACCGATACAGTTATTGGCTTTTACCGCCAGAGTTCCACTCGTGAAACCAGCAGAGACCGTAACCGTGATCGAATTGGTTCCCTGACCAGACACGATCTGGATGCTGGTGCTACCGGCGGTCCAAGTATAGGAGGTCGCCGTAGCGATGCTGTTACAGGAAACCGTGTAGGTGGTTCCGTTACAGAAGCTAGGAGGCAACGTCATGGTCGTAGGAGCAACAGGCGCGGCGGTGATCTTGGATACGGTCAGACAAGACTGAGTACCCGAACCGCACACGTTCACCGGCGTCACGCAGATGGAACCACCGGCGTAGGTACTGGCAAACGTTACCGAAATCGAGTTAGTCGTCGAAGTACCGGTCGCACCGGCAGGCAACGTCCAGTTGTAGGATGTTGCTCCGGTTACAGCCGTAATGCTGTAGACCAAGGTGTTCGATCCGCAGGTAGCCGTAGCACCGGAGATAGTACCGGCTGCGGCAGGCTGACCACCGGAATACGCTACAGAACCGGACGCAGATACCGTACATCCATTGGCATCCGTTGCTGTAACCGAATAAGCTCCGTTAGCAAGGTTGCTGATGGATGAAGTAGTAGCGCCGGTAGACCAAGCATAGGTGTATGGAGCCGTACCACCGGAAGCGGTGACTGAAGCAGAACCATCGCTGTTCGGACACGTGGCAGCCGTAGTAGATACCGAGGCAGCCAAGGCCGTAGGTTGCGTGATCGTTCCGGTAACCGTTGCAGAACAACTGTTGACGTCACGAACAATGTAGCTGAACGCACCCGCTGTACGCGTGAAGGTTCCGGTACCGGTGTAAGGAGCGGTACCGCCTGCAGCGGAGATGGTGACTGACGTCGAGCCGCCGTTACAAGCAATCGGTGCATACGAAGCAGAACCGGTCACCACCGTAGGTTGGGTTACCGTTACGGAAGCTGTGGAGCTACATCCGCGTGAATCCGTTACCGTGTAGGAATAGGTACCTGCGGCTACGGAAGCGAAGTTGCCCGTTCCCGTGTATGGTGAGGTACCTCCAGAGGCCGTGACACGAACCGTGGTGGTTCCGCCGTTACAGAGAATAGCATTGTAGGAAGTCTGTACTTGAACGGCAGAAGGCTGAACTAACGTACCGGATGTAGACGCCGAACAACCGTTGGCATCTGTCACCGTGTAGGAGAACGCACCGGCCGTGGTCGAGAAGGTTCCCGTTCCGGAATACGGAGCCGTACCGCCGGTGGCAGCAACTACCACACCGGTCGAGCCGCCGTTACAAGCGATGGTCGTAGGCACCGTATTGGTGACGACCAATTGAGCAGGCTGGGTGATGGTTCCGGATGCGATAGCCGCGCAATTGCGGGAGTCACGCACCGTGTAGCTGTAGGTTCCGGCCGTGCGGGAGAAGGTTCCCGTACCGGTGTACGGAGCCGTACCGCCGGTGGCTGATACCACCAGGCTGGTGGATCCGTTGAAGCAAAGGATCGGACTGAATGTACCTGTTGCTACGACTGCCGTAGGTTCTGTTACGGTAAGAGTGGTAGTGGCCGTACAACCGATAGCATCGGTCACCGTGTAGGTGTAGGTACCGGCCGTCACCGAGGAGATGGAACCGGTTCCCGTGTAAGGGGCGTTACCGTTGGAAGCAGAAACCGTTACCGTGGTAGAACCTCCGTTACAAAGGATGGTACCTGCGGAAGCGGAAACAGAAATCGCTTGAGGTTGAGTCAAGGATACTGAGGTTACAGCGGAGCAACCGTTAACATCCGTAACGGTGAAGTTGTGCGTACCAGCACCGCGTACGAACGTGCCTGCACCGGTGTACGGTGTTGTACCGCCAGTAGCAGAAACCGAAACGTTGACCGTACCACCATAACATACGATGGAACCGGAAACCGAATTCGAAGCGGAAAGAGCTGAAGGCTCCGTGATGGTTGTCGAACTGATGGAGGTACATCCGTTGGCATCAGAAACGGTGTAGGTATAAGAACCTGCACCGACCGTGAAGGATCCCGTTCCTGTGTAAGGCGTGGTACCGCCCGTGGCGGTGACCGTCACGTTCGTCGTTCCTCCGTTACAGGAGATAGTTCCGGATGAAGCGGAGGAAACAAGCACTGCAGGCTGGGTAATCGTGCCCGAAGTAATAGCCGTACAACCGATAGCGTCCGTAACCGTGTAGCTGTAAGCGCCGGCCGTACGAACGAAGGTTCCTGTTCCGGTGTAAGGCGTTGTTCCACCCGTGGCGCTGACCGTCACGTTGGTGGATCCGCCGAAGCAGCTGATGGTTCCAGCTGAGGAGCTGGCTACGATAGCCGTAGATTGGGCAACCGTTACAGTAGACTGAGCCGTGCAACCGTTGGCATCTGTCACCGTGAAGGTGTAAGTGCCAGCCGTACGGGAGAAGGTACCGGTTCCCGTGTAAGGAGCCGTTCCGCCCGTTGCGGTTACCGTTACCGTTGAAGGACCACCGTTACACACCACGGAGGCGCTGGCGCTGGCCGTCAAGGCTGAAGCTGGTTGAGTGAGTGCACGGCTTGTCGTAACCGAACAACCGTTAGCATCCGTAACCGTGTAGCTGGTCGTACCTGCACCCTGTGCGAATGCACCTGTTCCGGTGTACGGAGCGGTACCGCCAGAAGCAGCGACTGTCACCGAAGCAGTACCACCGAAGCAGGTGATAGTTCCGGAAACAGTATTCGAAGCCGTCAACGCGGTAGGTTGAGTAATGGTACCTGCCACCGTATTAGAACAGTTCTTGGAATCGCGAACGATGTAGCTGAAAGTACCTGCTGTTCGTGTGAAGGTACCGGTTCCTGTGTACGGAGACGTACCGCCAGTGGCAGCAATGGTAACCGCCGTAGAACCGCCGAAGCAAGCGATTGGGTTGTAGGTAGCCGTACCGACTACAGGCGGCGGCTGGGTAAGCGTAACAGACGCGGTCTTTGTACAGCCACGGCTATCGGTAACCGTATAGGTATACGTTCCTGCGGCAACACCGGTGTTGGAACCCGTACCCGTGTAAGGAGATATACCGCCGGAAGCTGTGACATTCACGGAAGTCGTTCCGCCATTACAAGCAATCGGATTGAACGAGGTGTTAACCACTACAGCCGTAGGCTGAGCCAAGGTACCGCTGGTAGCAGCTGTACAACCGTTGGCATCCGTTACCGTGTATGGAGTAGTTCCACCCGTGGCAGCGACCGTAACAGTCGTAGTTCCGCCATTACAAGCGATGATGGCCGAAACCGTATTCGTGGCAGCCAACAAGGCAGGTTGGGTGATCGTACCGGAAACTACCGTGGCGCAGTTGCGTGCGTCACGTACCGTATAACTGTAGGCACCAGCGGTACGGGTATAGGTACCGGTTCCTGTGTAAGGTGCGGTACCGCCCGTAGCGGTAACTACAAGACTGGTGGACTGGTTGTAGCAAAGGATAGGATTGAAGGTGCCTGTACCAACTAGCGGTGCTGGCTGAGTAACAGTCAGCGTTGTAGTAGTAGAACATCCGGTTGCATCTGTAACGGTATACGTATAAGTACCGGCTGAAACCGAAGCGACTGATCCCGTTCCCGTATATGGAGTCGTACCACCCGTAGCACTGACCGTTACTGTCGTTGTTCCACCGTTACACAGAATGGTTCCCTGTGTCGCTGTCACGTTGATGGCAGCAGGCTGAGCGATAGTAACAGATCCGATACCGGAACAACCATTGGCATCCGTAACCGTGAAGCTCTGAGTTCCAGCACCACGTACAAACGAACCCGTACCAGTGTAAGGTGCCGTACCGCCCGTAGCAGAAACGTTCACCGTCGTGGTACCACCGTTACAAGCGATGGAGCCGGAAGCGGCAGCCGTTACAGAAACGGCCGCAGGCTGAGCGATTGTTCCCGTAGCCAAGGCCGTACAGCCCGTGGCGTCGGTGACAGTATAACTGTAAGCACCTGCACTGACCGTGAAAGATCCATCACCGGTGTATGGAGCAGTTCCGCCCGTGACCGAGATGGCCAGCGTGGTGGTTCCGCCGTTACACTGAATGGTTCCAGCGGTGGCAGAAAGCGTCATGCCGGTAGGCTGGGTGATCGTTCCTGACGTGATGGCTGAGCAACCCAAGGCATCGGTTACCGTGAAGCTGTATGATCCAGCGCCACGAACGAAGTTACCCGTGCCCGTGTAAGGGGTCGTGCCGCCGGAAGCGGAGACAGTAACCGTCGTAGTGCCGCCCTGACAAGCGATCGTGCCTGCGGTAGAGCTGGCTTGCATCAGAGGTGATTCAACCACCGTAGCGTTAGCATTAGAGGTACAACCGTTGGCATCCGTTACCGTGAAGGTGTAGGTGCCTGCTGTGCGAGTGAAGGTACCGGTACCGGAATAAGGCGTGGTACCGCCCGAAGCACTGACCACAACGTCAGCAGCTGATCCACTACAAGAAACTCCTGCTGAAGCAGCAGCCAAGACTGCAGTAGCCGGCTGAACCAACGTGCGGCTCGTCGTGGCCGTACAACCGTTGGCATCTGTTACCGTGTAGGTCGTACTACCTGCACCTTGTGCAAAAGATCCCGTACCAGAGTAAGGGGTGGTACCGCCCGTAGCAGAAACTACAACGGAGGTAGTGCCACCGAAACAAGCGATGGGAGACGGAACTGCGTTAGAAGCTGCCAGAACCGCAGGCTGAGTGATAGTACCTGCCACGGTATTCGCGCAGTTCTTCGAGTCACGAACGATGTAGCTGTAGGCTCCAGCCGTACGGGTGAAGGTACCGGTTCCCGTGTAAGGGGAGGTACCACCGGTAGCTGCGACAGTTACAACCGTTGAACCACCAAAACAAGCGATGGGGTTGTAGGTTGCCGTACCGATGACAGGCGTAGGCTGGGTGACCGTAACCGTCGTTGACTTGGTACAGCCGCGGCTGTCAGTTACCGTATAGGTATAGGTACCGGCAGAAACGCCTGCATTGGATCCGGTTCCCGTGTAAGGAGATACACCACCCGATGCAGTTACGTTAACCGAAGTCGTACCGCCATTACAAGCAATTGGATTGAATGAAGTATTCACTACGAGTGCCGTAGGCTGTGCCAATGTACCACTGGTGACAGCCGTACATCCGTTGGCGTCGGTTACCGTGTAAGAATAAGCACCTGCGCCACGCGTGAATGATCCTGTACCGCTATACGGCGTGGTTCCACCCGTTGCACTGACTGTCACCGTCGTGGTACCACCGTTACAGACGATTACAGCGGCGACAGCATTGCTCGCTGCGAGCACTGCCGGCTGGGTGATGGTACCTGAAACCGTGGTAGCACAGTTGTTGGCATCACGTATTATGTAGCTGTAGGCACCTGAAGTACGTGTGAATGTACCCGTACCCGTGTAAGGAGGCGTACCACCTGTGGCAGATACCGTCAGACTGGTAGAGCCACCGTAGCAAGTGATTGGAGCGAACGTAGCCGTACCAACCAAGGCCGGAGGCTGAGAAATGATCAAGGAAACAGCAGCCGTACAACCACGGTTATCCGTCACCGTGTAGGTATAGTTACCAGCTGTAACTGTGAAGCTACCGGTGCCCGTGTACGGACTGGTACCTCCTGAAGCGGTGATACGAACCGTCGTGGTACCGCCGTTACAGAGGATCGGATTTGATGAGGCCTGGATCTGAACACTCATGGCAGGCTGTGTGATTTGCACATCGGTCACAGAAGAGCATCCATTGGCGTCTTCCACCGTATAGCTGTAGCTACCAGCTCCAACGGTGTAAGAACCCGTTCCGGTATACGGAGCGACACCTCCGGTGGCGGAAACCGTAACACTGGTGGTTCCACCGAAGCAAGCGATAGGAGCACCAACGACATGAGAGGCGACCAATTGGGTCGGCTCCGTCAGGGTCACCGAAGTGACTGCAGTACAACCGTTGAAGTCGGTGATGGTGTATGCGTGCGTTCCGGCACCTACAACGAGATCACCAGTTACAGCATAAGGAGCTGTTCCACCGGTTGCATTAACGGTAACCGT
>CAYWDY010000091.1:1299-8964 GCA_964455985.1 uncultured Flavobacteriales bacterium | reverse complement strand
TTTTCACCGCTCGCCGCACGTTCTTTCACAGCGAGGAATGCATTGTCCAGTACATTCAGAAAAAGACTGGTTGCTGCTACCGGGAAAACAGGTATCGGCTGTAGGTTCTTTTCCAGGTCGCGGGTCACGCCGCATTCGAAAGACACATCTCCATGGGTGTGTCCTCGGTAAGCGATCTCCATGGCTTGGTCACAAAGTTCGTTGATGGAGCAAGTGGTTTTTTCAGCGTCGTCCTGGCCGATCTGTTCGGAGAACAGTTTCAAAATGGCATACTCTCTAGCAATTCGTTCGGACTGTTCTTTCAATTGTTTTTTTGCCGTCTCCGCGGGTATGAGGTACTCCGATCCCGCCGGTAATTGATCGTGCCATTGGGTAACCGCTTCGAGTGCTTGCCGTATCTCACCGGTTGCTTTTTCCCACGTGTTGATTTCACCTTGGAAAGCGGAGGAAGATTCCTTTCCGGAGCGTTCGTCCAAGTTGGAATGATCTTGCTGCAGCCGTGCTGCTGCCAATTGGGCCTCGGCGCGGAAAACCCGTTTGTTCCGTAGGCGGATGATGATGAACACCAAGCCGAGCCACACGGCCAGTGCCAGTAATGATTTGGTGAATAATCGCCAAAATGCCGAACGAGCCGTGTTCCTTTCCAGTTCAAACTTCTGGATATCCTCTTTATTGGTGCGTATCGCTGCAGTCTTGATGGCGACGGACTGTTCAAAGGTAGATTCGAGTTTAGCCAAGGTGTCCGCTTTCTCGGTCGCATAGAGCGAGTCGGATAACGTGTTGTACCGTTTCAGGGCTTCCAATCCGAACCGATTAAGGTTTTTGTCTACCTGTCCCTGTGCTTTGTCTAGCCAACCTTGGAGCAGTTGTTGGTCTTGGAGACGATAATACGTTTCAGTCACTTCTGCCGAAGCGGTCAGAAGGCTCATGCCCAGCCCAAAAACAAGAAGCGACAGCAGACTTTTTTTCATTCCTTGAAAGGTAACCGATTCGGTTCTTTTGATCGTTTCCACAGGATCTCTACTTATCAACGCATAATTGTGTATGAAGGAGGTTGAGTAGGCCGCTAACTTTTCCCAAATTGCAACCATGAAATCGGTTCTTCGCAGGCGGCTGACATGGATGGCTGTGGTGTTTTTCTCCTTGGCTATCGTATTCTTCCTCCTTCGCGGCTGGCTGGCGGATAAGGCGCTTTCACGGCTAAAGCGTGAATTGCATGATCGCTTTGCCATGGAGTTAACTATCCAGCAATACCGCTTTCAAGGCATTTCTACCTTCTGCATGAAGGGGTTGACGCTGCTTCCTGCCAACGGAGACACCTTGCTGCAGTTGGATACACTGGCCATACGACCTTCCTTCTTTTCTTGGATTCAGGGACGGCCTGGTTTCGGTTACTTGGAATTACAACACGCCACCTTGCGGATTTCGGATGTGAAGGGGCGAAACAACTATCGATCCTTGCTTCACCCCAAAGCTTCATCCGCTGCGGCTGTTGAATCGTCAACCAAAAGCACCCGCAGTTACGCAGACTTGCTTCACGGCGTCTTGCTGCAAGCTTTTTCATTAGCCCCACAACGTTCCCACGCGGTCGATTTGCGACTACAGCTCCGCTCGGATACGCTGAATGAAGATATTTCCATTCCTGAACTTGTTTCTAATTCGTCAGAGATTCATGCCACACTCACCGATGAAAGTAGCCGTTCATCGTGGCGTATGCAGGGTACTTTTCACCAGCGTAAGCGCCAGTTCGACATTCAGGTTTTCCCCATCACCCCCAATCATCAGGTTCCGCTCTTGCATGAGTTATTGGGCGTCTCCATCCGTTTCGATACCGTTCATGCTCAATTGGAGCAAGTAGAACGGCTAGGCGAGAATCTTTCGCTAAAAGGTTCCTTTGACGTACGTTCTTTATCCATTCATCATCCTCGAATAGCAACGGATACTGTATTCATCCCTTCCCTGCGCTGGGATTATTCCGTATCCGTAGGCGATCGTTTTCTGCAGATCGACAGTGCCTCAAGGTTTGTATTGGACAGGCTTCCGCTGCGTCCCTTCATCCGGCTGGACCAGGACAAAGGCATGGTGTATTCGTTGTCGCTGGGATTCGACTCCGTGCCTTCAACGGACTTCTTCGCTTCGTTGCCTCGTGGCATGTTTGACGAGGTGAGAGATATTAAAGCTTCCGGTTTCCTGTCGTTCCGTTTGGATTTTCAACTCGACTCAGGTAATCCCGACAGTGCGCGTTTTGAATGTTCCATGAAGAAGAACGGATTCAGATTGAATCAAACGGGTTCGGCCGGTCTTACTCGCATCAACGGCGAGTTTGTTTATGACGTGTTTGAAAAAGAGCGCTACATCCGAAGTATTTCCATCGGGCCTTCGAATCCGGATTATGTTCCGGCGGATCAGGTATCGGTCTTTTTCAGAAATGCGGTATTGACGTCCGAGGATGGCAATTTCTTTTTTCACAACGGATTCAACGAAGAAGCCTTTCGAAAATCCATCATCGCCAACTACAAGGCCGGACGATTTGTAAGAGGTGGAAGCACCATTTCCATGCAGCTCGTCAAGAATGTTTTTCTCACGCGAAAGAAGACCATGGCGCGCAAAGCGGAAGAGGCGATCATTGTCTGGTTGTTGGAGTCCAACCGTCTGGTCAGTAAAGACCGTATGCTCGAGGTGTATTTCAACATCATCGAGTTGGGGCCCGGTGTCTATGGAATAGGGGAGGCTTCGCGTTTTTACTTCGATAAATCGCCGCGGGATCTGGATCTTCCTGAAAGTATTTTTCTGGCTGGGCTACTACCCAGGCCCAAGGCTTTTCGCTCATTGTTCGATTCGACCGGGCAACTCAAGCCTTACATGGCGGATTACTACCGCGTCATGGGTAATTTCATGATCAAGAAAAATCTGATAGACCAGACGCAATTCGATGCGTTGCGACCTGCGGTCATTCTTAAAGGACCGGCTCGTGATTTTTTACTGCCCCGGGATACGGTTGTATTGCCTGAGGCTACGGAGCCGGAGGATCAACCTATACTATGGCGTTGAGTTGTTCCAGTCGACTCTTCAAGCCCTGGAATTCTTCGATTTCGTACAAGGCTTCGTTGACGGTGTGTAGAAATGATTCCGCCTGATGCAGAAAAAAGGAGCGCACTCGGGAGAATTCCTCTTCCGTCGTATCGCCGCACTCGATGGCCAAACGTTTAAGGTCATCCCCGATTTCGCAAACAAATAACCGGCAGGAAATTTCCACCAAGCTGTAGAGAAAGAGCAGTTCTTCGACGGAAAAGTGAATCATTTCACCGACTTCGTATTGACCGACGGTGATCTCCAACTCTTCCAGTTGCTGTTCATCAATGATGTTCATTCGCAACGTCTCACGGATGAGTTGGTAATGCGGATGGAGCAGGATGAATTTACCTCCGGCCAAGGTGATGTTGATCAGTTGCTTCAGTTCCTTATCGAGAAGCAGCGTAGTTTTTTCTTCGCTCAGGATGACGGGTGACATGGTCGTTCTAACTGCGTGTGTGCCCGCAAGGTTGCTCTGAACCATTCGGGATACATAAAGAATTGCGCCTTCCTCTTACATGTACTTTCGCTACCTTTGATCTTCAGAAAATCATTCCTTTCCGCGATGCTTGGACTCAAATTGCCAACCGATCCCTACTGGGTGAAGATCGTCGAGCGAAATATCGATGAAATCCTTACAGATCACGCCTATTGTGAACAGAAGGCGGCCACCAATGCCATCAACTTGGTCATTCGCTATCCTGAATATACGGACTTGGTGACTGCCATGGTCGAATTGGCTCGGGAAGAGTTGCTCCATTTTGAGATGGTGCATGAACGGATAAAGGAACGGGGCGGTGTCCTCGGTCAGGAGCGCAGGGATGATTATGTATGGGAACTCAATAAATTCATCCGAAAAGGTCACTCCCGAAATATCGTTTTGGTAGACAACCTATTGTTTGCAGCGTTGGTGGAAGCCCGCAGTTGTGAGCGCTTTAAAGTCCTTTCGGAAAACATCCAGGACGAATCCTTGCGTGAGTTTTATCGGGAATTGATGATCAGTGAAGCGAATCACTATACCTTGTTCATCGGTTTCGCCCGGCAATATGCGGATGGCGTTGATGTGGATGCACGCTGGAAAGAATTTCTGGAATACGAAAGTGAAGTGATCCAGCGCTACGGGAAAAAGGAAACCATGCATGGGTAATCAATCCACCATTATGTCCTTGATCGAATTATTCCGCCATCAGTCTCCCGTTGAAATCCGGTTTGTAGACGTGGATGCGTTTGGCCACGTGAACAACGCCCACTACCTGACCTATTTGGAAAATGCCCGGGTGCGTTATTTTGATGAGATTGTCGGTTGGGACTATTCCTCCTCTGGCGAAGGAATCATTTTGGCGCACGCCGAGATCGACTACCTGAAACCGGTCCGGCTGGGTGATCCTCTGGTCATGTTCACTCGTTGTGCCAACATCGGTGGAAAGAGCCTGACCTTCGAATACCTTCTTGTTCACTCGGCCGACGACAGCGGTACGGTCATGGCCCGCGCCAAAACGGTATTGGTAGCCTATGATTATACCGGGCAACGCACTATTACTGTTCCGGACCGTTGGAAGGAAGCGATCCAATCCTATGAAAAAACAGTTTCGATAAAAGGGTAGCGCGTTATGCTACCGTGGCTGACGTGACATCCAACCGGGTGAAGGTGGAATTGGCCGAAACGAACTCTGGCACGATGGCTTTCATTTTGGCCACGATCCGATCATTCTGTTGGTCTTTGAAAAGCCCGATCAGCGAATCAATATCTCCACGTATCACATCAAATTCATATTCTCGAACGCGAGCGATGAGGATTTTTTCGTGATGGGTGGGAACTGTCTTTTCCGAGTCGGCGAGCAGTTCTTCGTAGATCTTCTCGCCAGGGCGAAGACCGGAGAACGTTATCTGAATATCCTTTCCTTCGGTCAGGCCCGCTAAACGAATCATCTTGCGCGCCAAGTCAAGAATCTTGACACTTCGGCCCATGTGGAAGAGATAGATTTCTCCGCCTTTGCCGAACGAGCCCGCTTCCAAAACGAGTTGACAAGCTTCCGGTATCGTCATGAAATAGCGAGTGATTTCCGGATGGGTGACGGTTACCGGACCACCTTCTTCGATTTGTTTTTTGAATCTAGGAATCACTGAGCCGTTTGAGTCCAATACATTGCCGAAACGGGTTGTGATGAAGGTGGTATCTGATATACGTCCAAGCGATTGACAATAGATTTCGGCGATGCGTTTCGTGGCTCCCATGATGTTAGTGGGATTTACGGCTTTATCTGTCGAGATGAGGATGAATTTCTCTGCCTTGAATTCGTGTGCCAGGTCGGCGACGACACGCGTGCCGTGAACGTTGGTGAGGATCGCTTCGGATGGATTATTTTCCATGACCGGTACATGCTTGTACGCGGCTGCGTGGAATACCACCTCGGGACGGAAGGCTTCAAATACCCTGCGCATCCGGTCTGCCTGACGTACGTCGGCAATGACGGTTTCCAGGGCAGGGTAGTGGTACCTCTCGTTGATCATCAGCTCGAGGTCGTAGGTGGGCGTTTCCGCCTGATCCAATACGATCACTTTCTTGGGTTGGAAGGGAAGCAGCTGACGGACGATTTCGGAACCAATCGACCCGGCGCCTCCTGTAACCAAGATGGTCTTTCCGGTCATTTGCCCTCTGATGGATTCCATGTCCAAACGGATCGGATCGCGCTCCAACAAGTCTTCGATGCGGAGATGACGGATTTGACTGAAACTCAATTCTCCGTTGATCCAGTTGCTGACGGCCGGTACGTTCAATACGCTGACCTTATGCATCAGGCAGCGTTCTATCAGCGCTTGCTTGGCGGACGGGGAAATATTCTGAATGCTGATGATCAGTTGCGCGATATCGTTCGAGCGAAGCAGGTCTTCGAGATCGTTTCCTGAGTCATAAATGCGAACACCTTCCAACGTCTTTCCCTTTTTGCGCGGATCGTCGTCGATGAATGCCATGACCTTGTAGCGGCTGCCGGCGTCGCGGTCGAGTGTGCGTTTGGTGATTACTCCGGATTCCCCCGCTCCGTAAATGATAACCGTCTGCCGGTCGCGACGGGGATTACGAATTTCCATGTAAACCGATTTAACCAGAATGCGAAAGGCCGTCAGGGAGAAAACGGAGGTGAAATATTCGATGATAAGGATGGAGAAGGGGACGAGGTAGAATCCTTTTAGCTGGAATGAAATGATATTGCACAAGGTCAATACCAGGGAGCCGGCAGTGATAGTGTAGAAAATCCTGAGTGCATCCCGGTTGCTGGTGTACCGGATGATACCTTGATAGATCCGAGAAAGCAGAAAGCTGCCGATTCGTATTCCCATCAGCGCCGGGATGGCATACCGCCAGAGTTCGATTTCCGATTCGGGAACACGGAAGTTGAAGCGGACCTGATACGCCAGCATCATAGCCAGAAAACAGATGCCCGTGTCGATCATGAAAATGATCCAACGGGGTGTGTTTCGGTCGGAAAATCGGAGTATCATGACTTTGAATCAAAGATACTTGAAAAATAGGCGTGAATCGGGCATTTCTCCAACTTTGCCGTGGACCGGTTTTGTTCCTACATTTGCTAAAATCGAAAAAAAAGCTAAGATGGCTGTATCGCTAGTGACAGGAGGAGCCGGTTTTATCGGGGCTCATGTGACCCATGAGTTGATCCGGGCTGGACATAAGGTCGTGGTCTTGGACGACCTCAGTGGTGGCTTCTTGGAAAATGTAAATCCAGCGGCGATATTCGAGCAAGGTTCTATTACCGATGCTGAACTGGTGGCCCGTTTGTTCGAGCAATACCGGTTCGATTATGTGTATCACCTGGCTGCTTATGCTGCCGAGGGTTTGAGCCACTTCATCAAGCATTTCAACTATACCAATAATTTATTGGGAAGCGTTGTCCTGATCAACGAATCCATCAAGCATAAGGTCAAGTGTTTTGTATTCACTTCCTCGATTGCTGTTTATGGAAGTGCCAAGCCGCCCATGAATGAAGACACGGTTCCATTGCCCGAAGACCCTTATGGCATCGCCAAGCTGGCCGTGGAGCAGGATTTGAAGACGTCTCATGAAATGTTCGGCTTAAACTACATCATCTTCCGTCCTCACAACGTGTACGGCGAATACCAAAATTTGGGTGATCGATACCGTAATGTAGTGGGTATTTTCATGAACCAGCTGATGCAAGGAAAGCCGTTGACCGTTTTCGGGGACGGCATGCAGACTCGAGCATTCAGTTACATTGGAGATGTGGCTCCATATATCGCCCGTTCGGTTGATGTCCCTGAAGCCTACAATCAAATTTTCAATATCGGTGCGGACCAGGAATATACCGTTGCGCATTTGGCTCGAGTCGTCATGCAGGCCATGGGTGCAGAAGGAGAACTCCGCTTTCTTCCAGCCCGTAATGAAGTGGTTCATGCTCACTCCGATCATACCAAGATCAAACGCGTTTTCGGAGTAAAGGATGCTTTTCCATTGTTGGAAGGCCTCACCAATATGGCCGAGTGGGCCAAGAAATCGGGTATCCGTAAAAGCACAAAATTCAAGAAAGGATTTTGGAAACTGTTATTTGAGTCAAGTCT
>CAYWDY010000091.1:0-1289 GCA_964455985.1 uncultured Flavobacteriales bacterium | reverse complement strand
ACCTGCCTTCAATCTGGTTAGAAGATTGACGATGCCGAAAATACTTTTCATCGCATCTCATCGGCCTGGAAGATCTCCCTCCCAGCGCTTCAGGTTCGAGCAATACCTTTCCATTCTTAAATCAAACGGTTACGATTACCGTTTCTCTTACCTGCTTAACCAGCAGGATGACAAGTATTTTTATTCTCCGGGGAATTACGTTCGGAAAATATTCATTGTACTGAAGAGCGCTGTCAGGCGTATTCGGGATGTCCTGCAGGCAAATCGGTACGACATTATATTCGTGCAGCGGGAAGCATTCATGACCGGATCGTCTTTCTTTGAACGTATGTTCTCCCGGAGCAGGGCGAAATTGATTTTTGATTTTGACGATGCCATCTGGCTGCAGGATGTATCCGAAGCGAATAAAAACCTGAAATGGTTGAAGGACACTTCGAAGATCAGTCGCATCATCGGGTATTCCGATCTCATCGTTGCAGGAAATCCTTACCTGTCGACTTATGCCAAGCAGTACAATGAGAATGTCATGATCATACCGACAACCATTGATACGGATGAATATGCTTTGCGGGGTATTGATCGGAAAATGTCGGACCGGGTTGTCATAGGGTGGAGCGGAAGCATAACTACGATCAAGCATTTCGAATTCGCTGTACCCGTTTTGAAAAAAATCAGGGAGAAGTATGGAGATAAGGTAGAGTTCCGGGTCATCGGAGATGCGCGATACCGAAATGAAAGCTTGGGGATCACCGGTCAGGCTTGGAACCGCGAAACGGAAGTGGCAGACCTTTCAGCCTTCGATATCGGGATCATGCCGATCCCCAATGACGATTGGTCCAAAGGGAAATGCGCCCTGAAAGGGCTACAATACATGGCCTTGGAAATTCCCGCCGTCATGTCTCCGGTGGGAGTCAACACCGAAGTCATTCAGGATGGTATAAACGGATTTCTAGCTTCGGATGAAATGGAGTGGGTCGAAAAGCTCTCCAGGCTGATTGAAGATCCGGGCTTACGCTCCCGTCTGGGTATCGCTGCCCGAAAAACAGTAGTTGATACCTATTCTGTTCAGGCTCAGACACCAGCCTATTTCAAGGCCATGGAACGGGCCATGGGCTCTGTGCCCCGATAGGGAAGCGATTATTTCTGTACTTTTAACATCCAGTAATCAACATCTATGGAAGTAGCTACCTCATTGAAAAACATCGCCTTAGTCGATCGTCACGTCCGCTTGGGAGCCAAAATGGTCCCATTTGCAGGATACCTTATGCCTGTCTCCTACGAAGGAATTA
>CAYWDY010000090.1:3176-8991 GCA_964455985.1 uncultured Flavobacteriales bacterium | reverse complement strand
AATACCTCCCGGCTCTTCGGGAGGCGATGGTGAAATGGAAGGATGATGAGCGTGTAGAAGGCTTGTTGCTGAAGTATATTCATTTCTACGGCTCTTATGATTTTATCGGCGACAGTTCCCGGTGGTATCGCCATGAAATCCGGATTGTTCGATATCAATCCGGCGTGACATCTTTTCGCGATGCACAAGGGTTCAGGCTGAATGACCGTTTGATCCGTGTTAAGCCGGTGAATGCCATCATGCATCATTACGGTTGGGTCAAGCCGCCCAAACAGCAACAGGAAAAGCAAAGGCAATTCCATCGATTATGGCACGACGATCAATCCGTACAGCGTTTGGTAGGCGACCGTTCGGAATTTGATTATTCGGGAATTGATTCGTTGGCCCGGTTCAACGGTACCCATCCGAAGGTGATGGCCCCGCGCATTCAAAACAAGAATTGGCACTTTGATTTTGATCCGACACGCCGGAGACTCTCGCTGAAGTCTGCTTTTAAACAGTGGGTGGAAAAGAGGACGGGATGGCGTATCGGAGAATATCGCAATTACAAACTGTTGCGCTGAGCCATTACTCAGCAGCCAACACGTCTGCCAGGTGAAGCACTTTGATGGGCTTTCCTTGCTTCTTCAGTAAGCCTTGTAAGTGCATCAGACAAGAAAGATCGGTAGAGATCACGTAATCCGCTTGGGTGGCTTCCATGTTGATGACCTTTTGTTCACCCATGCCGACAGCAATAGGTTCGTATTTGACGGAAAAGGTTCCGCCGAATCCGCAACAGGTCTCACAATCATTCATCTCTACCAACTCGAGCCCTTTAACCTGGGAAAGTAAAAGCCGAGGCTCTTTCTTGATTCCCACTTCGCGCAAGCCGCTGCAAGAATCGTGGTAGGTGGCTTTGCCGGTGAATGCAGATCCCAGATCCGTTACTTTCAGGACATTGACGAGGAAGTCGCTCAATTCGTAAATGCGGGACTTCAAGGACTTGCATTCGTTATGCAATGTGGTATCACGGAACAGTTCCGGGTAGTAGTTCTTCACCATGCCCACGCAAGAAGCGGAAGGGGATACTACATACCGGTCCGAGGTGAAGTCTCGGATGAATTTTTCTCCGACATCTTTACAGGTATCCCAATATCCGGCATTAAAGGCGGGCTGGCCGCAACAGGTCTGGTTGGGATTGTAGTTCACCTTACAACCGGCTTTCTCCAGCACTTTGATCATGTTCCAAGCGGTGGACGGGTACATTTGGTCCACAAAGCAGGGGATGAAGATATCTACAGTCATGCAAGGGTCGAGGAAACATCCTCCGTTTTACGTACGCGAAGTAACAAAATAAGCCCCACAACAAAAAAAACGGCTAGTATCAGAATGCTGTTTCGCATACTGCCGGTGAGTTCATTGATATACCCGAATAAGAAAGTGCCGATGACGATTCCGATTTTCTCACATACGTCAAAGAAGCTGAAATAGGAGGCGTGGTCGCGTGTTTCAGGTAAGAGTTTGGAATAGGTGGATCGGGACAACGACTGGATACCGCCCATCACGACACCGACCACAGCAGCCAGTCCGATGAACATGTTTTGCTCGTTGACCCCGAAGCGTTTGTCACAGAACCAGGCTCCAATGCTGATGAGTATCCAAATGATAATGGCAACGGTGATGGCCTCGAAGTTCCCGTATCGCTTAGAAAGACCAGAAAAAAGGTAGGCGCCTCCGATGGCCACGAACTGAATGATAAGAATGATCATGATGAGCACCGATGAATCCAAGTGCAACTCTCCGTCGCCGAATAGGGTGGCGACATAAAATACCGTCTGCACGGCCATGTTGTAAAAGAAGTAGGCAATCAGGAATCCCTTGAGTCGCGGTGAGTGCGTCAATTGACTCCATACTTTGCGGAGTTCACGGTATCCATTCAAGAAATAATGGCCGGCCGGTGCAGAAGATTTGACGGAGTCTTGGAGATGATAAAAGGTGATTTGGGCGAATCCGAACCACCAAACACCTACAAGGAGGAATGCAAAACGTATGGCTGTGCCTTTCTCAATACCGCCATACCATTCCGGAAACATCACCATGGTCAAGGAGAAAATCAGCAGCAACGAGCTCCCGATATAGCCCATGGCGAATCCACGTGCACTTATCTTGTCTTGGTCTTGTGGAGCCGCAATCTCTGGAAGGAAGGCGTTATAAAAAACAATGGATCCGGAAAATCCGATAGCGGCCATCATCGAGCCGGCTACACCAATCCATAGCGTATCCAGGGAGTCGAAGGCATAGAGCGAACCGCAGGAAATGGATCCCAGCACACAGAAGAAATACATGAAGCGCTTCTTGCTTCCCGAGTAGTCTGCGATGGAAGATAGCAGCGGATTGATCAAGGCGATGACCAGGAATGCGAGCGAGATGGCGTAGGTCTGCAGCGAATCAGTGTTGAAGCGCATGCCCAAGAAATTCACATATGGTGAGCCATTCGCACTGGTTACCGCATGGAAATAGATGGGAAAGAGAGTAGAGGTGATGACCAGCGAATAGGCGGAGTTCGCCCAATCATACATCGCCCAGGCGGATACTACTTTTTTGGAAGAGGTCACCGTGGACATGTCGGATGTGATCAGGAGTGACGGTATGATTTAATAGTATCGACAAAGAACCGGACCTTTTCCTTTTCAATATCAGGATAGAGGCCATGTCCCAGGTTGGCGATATGGCGGTGAGGTCCGAAGCGTTCCAGCATACGATGTGTCTCGTGACGAATGGTTTCCATATCGGCATACAGGAGACATGGATCCATGTTTCCTTGCAACGTCTTTCCGCTACCTACCATCTCGCGCGATTCTTCGATTTCCATGTTCCAGTCCAGGCCGATCACCTCGCAGGGAAGCTGTTGCATCGCGCGTCGAGCGAAGAATGCACCCTTGGCGAAAACGATGACCGGTACTTCGTCGATGGCTTCGCAGATTTGTCGGATGTATCGGAGAGCGAACTCTTCGTATTGATCAGGCGAAAGAAGCCCGGCCCAAGAGTCGAATAGTTGAACGATGTCCGCTCCGTGTGCGATCTGGGCTTTCAAGTAATGTATGGTACTTTGCGTGATCTTTTCCAGCAATCGATGCGACAAGGCCGGTTCCGTGTAAAGGAATTTCTTCGCTACCGAAAACGTCTTGCTTCCCTTTCCTTCTACCATGTAGGCGAGGATGGTCCACGGGGCTCCGGCGAAACCGATCAATGGCACCCGCCCGGCTAATGTCTTCCGGGTGATACTAAGCGCTTCCATCACGTAATGCAGATCATCGGCCTCCGCGATTTTCAAACGGTCGATAGCAGCCCGGTCTCGGACTGTATTTTCGAACGCAGGTCCCCGCGATTCAATGACCTCATAGGGCAAGCCCATGGCCTCTGGAATAACCAAGATGTCTGAAAATATGATGGCTGCATCCACACCCAGAATATCGACGGGTTGGACAGTGACCTCGGCAGCCAGCTCAGGTGTTTCCACCAACTGCTTGAAACCGCCTACTTGTTCGCGTACCGCTCGGTATTCTGGAAGTACACGTCCGGCTTGACGCATAAGCCATACCGGAGTCCGCTCGGTCTTTTCGCCGCGGGCGGCCCGTAACAATAGGTCATTCGACAATTTCATGGTCCCAAAAGTAGCAAAAAGCAGCCTTGCTTGTTTCGGATGTCTAAGGCTTCATCGTGGATTAGAAATAATTCACTATGCCGAAATGTACTTTTCCATTCCGAAGTTGAATCGGTTGGTTTTCTTGTTTTCCCAACGCATAGTTCAAGGACAGTATTCCCAACTTGGTTTGGAAGTTGTACCCTGCTCCGAATCCGAACGGAATATCACGACTATAATCGTTTACCGTATTGCGTTCCCACCAGCATCCGTTCAGGAATAGACTGAAGAAAGAGTTTTGCTCGGTAAGGTATCGGTATTCGATATTACCCATGATGAAGGAGGTGGCGAAAATCGATTCTTCGTCGAACCCACGCAGGCTTTTCAATCCGCCCAACCGGTAGCATTCGTTGTCGAACAGTTGTCGGCTATACAGCGATGCGGCTCGCAGTTCAATCATGCCCACGGACTTGCCCCGCAGCGGAACATAAGTCTTGCCTAGGAAAATGCCTTGGTACTGCGTGCTGTTCAGGGTCAGATCCTCATACCCAGCAGGATTGATGCCCGCGTTCTTACGGATGGTCCTGTTTCCGGCTTGCGCCGCAAGTGTGAGATCACACCCCCGGGAGGGATTGATGCGATAATCCAATTCCTCGCGATGTGCGTCGATGCCGTATCCCGTCACCGTGATATCGGCAAAGGGTGGAAGCGTAGTGGCGTTTTCCAACCCTGCGGTGGATTGTAAGTTGCTCTGTTTGTTGTTGACGAAAACCTTCAGGTAATCCGCACCGATTCCCGTCAGCATGACGCCTAGGATTTTCATTATGTCCACATACTGGGTATCCCGTTTGTAGAGTTGTAATCCACCATCGATGCCGAGCGGGGAGTTGAACAGGAAGGGATAGAGAACCCTGATTTTGAGGTCTTGCGACTGTGGCGGCATCTGCCTCCAATTGAATTCAACGATTTCTCCTCGCTTGAAAGAGTTTTGCAGCTTGAGGTGTGCCTCGCCTGTCAGCTTGGTGGAACCTTGTCCGTCGGCGTTAGGCAGAAGGCCGATGACTCCATCAAATTGACTGGCTTTTCTTGGCTCGATGAAAAGATCAAGACGGTTATAATTCGGGGTGAAGAGTATCGAAGACGGACGCGCTACGGTCACAAAAGCCAATTCACGCAGTCGCACATCCGTTTTTCGAATCAAGGATTCATCATACGGATCGCCAGGCTGAATGCCTACGTAGTGGTACAAGTAGACCGGAGCCACTACGGTCTTGCCGTTCAACCGAACACTATCTATCAAACAGTATTTTCCAGGATCCAGATTCAGTACCGCGTTTATTCCATTCTCCACGTCACGGATGCTGTCGAGATGAATACGCGCAAACGGGTATCCGTTGTTCTCGCAGGTCACCAGGACCTCATCCAATATCCGGTCTACTTTTTCCGGTGATAACGGAGTCTTGTTCCATCGGTGCCGCCGTAGTGAAGTGGGTTGAAGATTTTCCGGAACATTGCCCGGCTCTAGCGAAGCCCAAACGTATCTTTTTCCGGTATGTACCGTGACAAATAGCGTGTCGCGGCTGAATCGGATATCATCTATGGAAGCAGCCAGGAAACCTTCTCGTCGCGCACAACGAAGAGATTCCTGTACGGAACGCATCAGTTGCGAGGAGTCGCCTTGGGTCACACTCCATTTACAAGGCCAGGCGCATGAGCTATCCGGTATGATGCGGAGAACCATGCCGGGCTGTGCATGCAAAACGGTACTGAAGAAGAACAGGGCATGCCAGATGTAGGCCTTCGCTTTGTGAAGAAGAGCAATCCTCGGCATGTGCTAATCGGTAATCTGCCAATCAATAGGATCCTTACCCTGTTGAATCAGCCATTCATTGGTTTTAGAAAAATGCCGGCATCCGAAGAAGCCTCTGTCAGCAGAGAAAGGCGAGGGGTGAGCTGCCGTAAGGATACAATGCCGCGTTCCATCGATCAGTTCAGCCTTGGCCTGAGCGAAGCGGCCCCACAGCAGGAAGACCAGACCGTTTTTTTCGCGAGAGAGTATTCGGATCACCTGATCCGTGAATTCTTCCCAGCCTTTTTTCTGGTGGGATCCGGCCTGGTGAGCTTCTACCGTCAGCGTTGCATTCAACAAAAGAACACCTTAGCTGGTATAGGGGATTCGCTGCAACTGGCGCA
>CAYWDY010000090.1:244-3166 GCA_964455985.1 uncultured Flavobacteriales bacterium | reverse complement strand
AACAAAAGAACTCCTTGTTTGGCCCAAGGTTCCAGGTTGCCGTTTCGGGGAATGGGCCAACCGAATTCCTGACGGAGTTCCTTGTAAACATTCAACAGAGAAGGCGGAAGCGAGATGCCGTGCGGCACGGAGAAACAGAGGCCATGAGCTTGTCCTGGCCCGTGATACGGATCTTGTCCCAGCAAAACGACCTTGACTTGATCGAAAGGCGTATGGTCAAAGGCGCTGAAGATTTTGGGGCCCGGCGGATAGACCGTCTTGCCCTGCGATTTCTCTTCCTGCAAAAACCTTTTCAGGCGAATGAAACTCTCCTTCTGGAACTCCTCGGCCAAGGCCCGGCCCCAGGATGATTCTATTTGTGGTTGAACGGAAGTCATGAATTCAGGAGATCCCTAAAGTAGAGAAACAACGCATTGGGTTAGGCATTATTCGTGTTAATAACTACAACTTTTGTATTTCAAAGAAAATCCTACTTTTGTGATGGCCGTATTGCAATAGGCCGCAATTCTAGCAATCATCTTTCGAAATCGAGTTTCATCATGAGAAATGTACTTCGGGTCGCAGCGTTCTTGGCGTTGGTAGCAGTTTTCTTCGCCTCTTGCAAAGCCCACGAGCGTTGTCCGGCCTACGGTCAGATGAGCAAGCCAAAGGCTCATTCGATCATCAGCGGTTGATTCTTCTTCCTCAAGGTTTTCCAGCGGGCTCATCAGCCCGCTTTTTTTATTGATAGAAAAACTGAAAGGTCTGAACCAGATCTGGATGGAGGCTTAATGCCACCGGACAGGTCCGGGCGGCATGCTCCAGGATGGTTTTTTCCTTGTCGGTATGATTCGTTCCTCCAATATGAATGTCTATTTTGATTTCGGCGACACGCCGTGGGTTTGAAGCCATGATCTTGGTGATAGCCAAGGTTGTCCCCTCGATGTCGATGGAGTGTGTCCGTGCCGCAATGCCCATGATGGTCAGTAGGCAACTTCCTAGCGAAGCAGCCAGTAAGTCGGTAGGGGAAAAGGCTTCCCCTTTCCCTTGATTGTCGACAGGCGCATCCGTGATTAATTCATTACCCGAGGCCATGTGCTTGGCCTTGGTTCGGAGATCGCCCTGATAAACGGTTCTGATGGTTTCCATACTTTAAAGGTAGGAGAATGTTAGTCATGATGCATGTCCGTCCTAATGCTTAATTTTGACCGTATGACTTCCCGGTCTTGGTTCCCGCTCTTCTTGCTCCTCGGTCTTGCGCTTTCTGCATCTGCTCAGGATTCGGCTAAGGTGGACCGGAGTGATATCAACATCCTGTTCCGGAACGAGGCCATCGGCGGAGTTCAGGTGCATTCCAACGGACTCGGCATCAGTTTTCGGCGTGGATGGCACAAGACGGGCTATACGAAGGATATGCTGGACTTCGATCTGGTGTCCATGCGGCATCCCAAGCAATACAAACAACCTAATCCCTATTACCCCGATTCCCGTCCTTTCTTCTTCGGCAAATTGAATTACGTGTATTTCCTGCGCGCCGGTTACGGTCAGCAACGCGTTCTTTTTTCCAAAGCGGAACGCAGTGGGGTAGAGGTACGCTACAATCTTTTCGGTGGGGCTTTATTGGGTATAACTAAACCGTTGTACCTCGATATACTCGTCGATGACCCGTACGACACGCTAGGGCAATACAAGCTGATTGAAACCCGTCGCTATGATCCTAATGACCCCGTGCAACAGTCGGTCGAGAATATTTATGGCCCCGGTCCTTATTTCCGTGGTTTTGGTGAACTGTCTGTACGACCCGGTGTCTATGGTAAGTTTTCGTTTTCCTTTGAATACTCCTCCATTCAGCAGAAAGTGACTGCTCTGGAGGCGGGGGTTGTGGTGGATTACACGCCATCTGCAATTGCGATCATGGCGGAGAACAAACCACAGAATCTTTTTGTTAATTTCTACCTCGCCCTTTTCTGGGGTGAAAAATGGTGATTGAAGATATCATGAGCGAGTTGAAAACCGAACTGTCTGAAAGTCGTCCCTCCAAACCGTCTTGGCTGAAAGTTAAACTGCCAATCGGTGAGGAATACCGTAAAGTCCGCGAAATCGTATCGGACCACCAGTTACATACCATTTGCCAAAGCGGTAATTGCCCCAACATGGGGGAATGTTGGGGCGCCGGAACAGCCACCTTCATGATCCTGGGGAATATATGCACGCGTTCTTGTGGTTTTTGCTCCGTCGCTACCGGTCGGCCGGATGCAGTCGATCCCTTCGAGCCACTCCGGGTCGCCAAATCCGTCAAGCTCATGGGCGTCAAGCATTGTGTGGTCACTTCGGTTGACCGCGATGACTTGGAAGATGGCGGGGCTGGGATTTGGGTATCGACCATTCGAAAGATTAGGGAGGTTTCTCCTGGTACGACGATGGAAACGCTGATCCCCGATTTTCAGGGAAAGTGGGACAACCTGCAGCAGGTTATTGAGGAGAAGCCCGAGGTCATTTCCCATAATCTGGAAACCGTGCGCAGGTTGACCAAGCTGGTTCGTGTCCAAGCCAAGTATGACCGTAGCCTGGAAGTTTTAAGGCGCGTAGCGGATGCGGGAGTACGGGCCAAGTCGGGAATCATGTTGGGGTTGGGAGAATCCAGGGACGAAGTGCTGGAGTCCATGCAGGACCTGTTCAATCAAGGCGTGAGTATCCTCACGTTAGGTCAGTATTTGCAGCCTACGAAGGAGCATCTCCCCGTGCAAGAATTCATTCATCCGGACCAATTTGAAGATTACCGGAAAGAAGGCGAGCGTATGGGTTTCCGGCATGTGGAGAGTGGCCCGTTGGTTCGCTCGAGTTATCACGCCGAAAAGCATTTATGATCATGACTGCCGATAAGAAGTTGCGTATTGCTATCAATGGATTTGGAAGAATCGGTCGGATGACGTTGCGCGTGCT
>CAYWDY010000090.1:0-233 GCA_964455985.1 uncultured Flavobacteriales bacterium | reverse complement strand
CCATTTATTCAAGTATGATTCCATACACGATCGGTTTCAAGGCACTGTTGCCGTGGAGGAGGGTAAAGGGTTGATCATTCAAGGAAAATCAATCCGCTGTTTTTCCGCCAAGGATCCATTACAGCTTCCGTGGGCCAGCTTGGGCGTGGATATCGTGTTAGAGTGTACCGGTAAGTTCACGGATCTGGCGGGGGCTGGTTTGCACCTCCAGGCCGGCGCTCGTCGCGTCATCT
>CAYWDY010000089.1:1492-9021 GCA_964455985.1 uncultured Flavobacteriales bacterium | reverse complement strand
GTGACTCTCCGGCCCACAACATGGCGATGAGCATCAGCAACGTGGTCGCCGTGTTTTTTTTCTTGTTGATCATGGTTTAGTTTGTTTTGATTAGAATGATGCAAAGATGTCTTCTGATTACGGCAGCTGGTGATGTATCACTACTACATGGGTTCAGTACTGTCTCTACCTAACTCGAATCTCCGCATACATGCGGATTGTACTTTCACCTGAATCGATTGTCGCAATTATGCAACACGGAAATCTCGATTACCCCTCGAGATTTGCATCCAATAAATCACAACAACCTATGGAAAGTCTCACACCTTCACCCGTACGGTCGATATCTCGTACAGTTTGCACTCGACGTTGGTCAGATTTGATGCTAAGTATGGCCGGTATTCCGCACGTATCATTCGAGCGGGATAAGATCTTGCCGGATGAGCATCACGAAAAGCTCCGGTATTTCATCCATCTGGATCCAGGGCACGACTACGAACGAATGCTGATCCGCCGTATTCATGCCATGCAACCCCATGCGCGAATCATCGGTTGGATCTGCGCAAACACGCTTTCACCGGACACCGTTCTTCAACTCCTGGAAGCAGGAATCCACGGCATCCTACCCGATGATGCCACCTCCCGCGAAACGAATGTCGCGCTGATTGTTGACGATGCCGACCGACTTCGCGGCGTCCGCGAGCAGGCCGACGCCGCCGATCACCGGATATACTACTTCAACTCCTGGAAGCAGGAATCCACGGCATCCTACCCGATGATGCCGCCTACCGCGAAACACATATCGCACTGACTGTGGACAATGCTGACCGGCTTCACCCCAATTCGTTCTTGAGTCAGGCCCTTATTCATGAATGGAAGAAAAAGAGAAATCAAACCGCATCGTTACACATCAACAGCCGCGAGGAGCAGGCGATAAGACTTCGGGCCGCCGGACGAACAGCGCGGGAAATCGGCGATGCCTTGTGTGTCAGTAAGCGTACGGTAGATCAGTGGTTCTGGCGACTGTACCAGCGATCCGGATGCACCAATTTCAGGCAGCTGGAAATGATCCTGAAATCGGACGACCCGACGGGCAGCTTCTACGTGCCAGGCAACACCGACCCGCGACCAGGAACGAACTCCTTGAAATAAAAGGGCTCATACGCCGCGGTATTCACGAAACGTCGCTCCAGGAAGGCGGCCTCAGCCGGAAGTCCGAGATGAACGGCGCTGATGATAAAGTCATCCATGAATACAAATCCCGGATGAGGGGTCAATACCTGTTTGGTTTTTTCCACTCCATCACCCATGAACACGACCTGATCGAAACGAGAGAGCGCTGAAAAACTGTCAGGCGTAATCACTTCGGTGCGCACTGCTTCTATTTCCTGCAACTCCACATCATAGCAGGCCGTGTACACTTCCAAGCGACGCGCATCCAATAAAGGACAAAAAACCGTTTGCGTTGAAGCTTTAGGGTAACGGGATACGGCACCTGCCGCCATACTGGTCAGGGTAGGAATGGCAATCAACGGCTTGTCCAAGGACCAACAGATTCCTTTGGCCATGCTGACACCAATTCGCAGTCCGGTGTAAGATCCCGGACCGCCGCTGACGGCAACGGCATCCAACTGATTTAAAACGACTCCGGCCTCAAGACAAATTTCCCGGATGAAATCCGGAAGCTGTTCGGCGTGGCGGAATCCCTCCTGCACTTCACGAACCGCCAACGCCTTTCCGGCTTGCATCAAAGCCACCGAACAGACCGAGGTGGCTGTTTCGAGACAGAGGATGAGAGCCATGTTAAGTGACGTGAATCAAGTTTGTGAAAAGGGAAACTGTTTAGGGTTTTCGAAAGAAGCCATCACTTCCCGTTGCCGCTGTAAAGCTGATCCTTTTTCACCACTTCGACCGGATCGTTATCCTTGAGTCCGCGTGAAATCGCACTGTAGGGAGCGGTGACAACACGTTCACCCGCTTTCAAGCCGGACTTGATTTCAATATGGGTATTATCCTGTAATCCGGTAGTGACAGCGCGTAGCCGGATCGCATCGTTCTCCAATACGAAGACGCACTCTACTTCCTTCTTTTCAGGTTCTGCTGCCACAGCATCCGATTCAGCGACCAACGCCTCGTCATCATTCTCGTTGACTGAACCTTCAGCATCCTTCCCCGCCATCGAACCTCCGACCAACGTATCACGAGTGGTTACCGATTGAATAGGCACTGTAACAACACTTTCTGCTTTTCGTGTACGAATATCCACTGTCGCTGACATGCCCGGTTGGAATACACCGCGATCCGGATGCAACGAATCCACTAGAGTGATATAGGACTCGCGAAGTATGCGGACTTTAACCGTAAAGTTGGTGACTTGATCGGTGCTTACACCGGTTACGTTGGCAGAGTTGGCCACTTCGGTAACCACACCACTGAATTTCTTGTCCAGGTAGGCGTCGACTTCAACATCCGCCGTGTCACCAAGGTGTACACGAACGATATCGTTTTCATTCACCTCCACGTTGACTTCCATTTCATTCAAGTCAGCCAATGTCATCATTTCGGTTCCAGCCATTTGGGAAGTACCTACGACACGCTCCCCTTTCTCCACATTCAATTTGGAAATGGTACCAGTAACCGGAGCGAAGATGGACGTCTTGCGCAAGTTATCGTTCGACTCCTTCAGGGACGCGGCTGCACTTTGAACACCGAAATCCGCGGCTGAAATCGATTGCCGGGCTGCATCCAATTCCGCCTTGGCCACTTCATACGTCGATTTCACTTGTTCCCATTCGTTGGCGGAAATCAGTTTCTCGTCGAAGAGCTGTTTGTTCCGGTCGTAATTGGCACGGGCACGAGCCAATTGGGATTCGGCTTGAATACCTCGAGCTCGTGCGTTTTCCAAATTGGCTTTCGATGAATTGACAGCTGCCTCCGCCCGTTCAACATACGAGATATAGATGTCGGGCAGGATCCGTACCAACAGCTGACCTTTGGTGACGCGATCACCCTCTTTCACATTGAGTTCCACAATCTCACCGGACACATCCGGACTGATCTTGACTTGGGTCTCAGGCTGGATCTTACCGCTGGCTGAAACAACCTCGGTGATGTTGCGGACCATGGCCTTCTCCACCACTACCTCTTTGCGATCCGGGCCACCGAACCACCCGGCCCGTTTCCCGATCACGGCCACTACCATCAGAACCACGACGGCGATGATCAACCATCTAAGGAGTTTAGATTTTTTTTTCATAATGTATCAGAAGGTAAGCGGTTTGCCCTCGTAAAAATCAATGACTTTGATCCGAAACAGGTATTCATACCGGTAGCGAATGAGATCGGCTTGAGCCCGTGAATAGTTGTTGGAAGCCAAAGCGTATTCATACGTATTGATCAGTCCAAGCTCGAAACGTTGGCGACTGAAATCAGAGGCTTCCTTCAGGCTCGAAGAGCGACGGTTAGCTGCTTCCAGGTTATGGTGAGCGTTGTAGGCATCCAATACAGCCTGTTGAACACTTTTATACAGGTTATTACGCACCAAGCGGTCGTTGATACGGGACTGTTCCAAGGCAATGCGTGAACGAGAAATGTTGCTGTTGACACTCCAGCCGTTCAAGAAGGGAAGCTGCAACGTGAAGCCTACTCCCGAACCGCGGTTGTTCTGCAGCTGCTCCCAAAAGGGCACTTGCTCCAGGGTAGGCATCAGGTTGGGATCCACCGTGAACACCGAATCACCAGTCGAGGTGAAACCGGACGGATAGATGTATGGGGTACCAAAGGTGTATCCGGTGACCTTCTGGTTGGAGGTGGAAAAGTTCGTGTTCCAATTCCCGGAGAGGAGCAGACGAGGATAGCGGGCGGCGCGGGCAGCCGACAGGCTTTTCTCCGCAGCTCGTACTCGAAGTTGTCCGGCCTCGACATCCGGTTGGGTTTGTAAAGCGACTTGAAAGACTTTTTCTGTCGAAAGACTGGGATCCAACACCAATTCCGTCGAAACATCCGGATGAACCACAGCAAAACCGGATAGCGTATCTATTTCCAGCAGTTGAGTCAGGGTAAGCATGGACTGATCGACCTGCGCTTTCCCGTTTACCCAAGAAGCACTGTCGGATGCCAACTGGGCATCGATATCCAGAAAGTTACCCTTAGACGCAGAGCCAAGCTCGTACATCCGTTTCATTCGACGGTACTGGTCCTGCGTGGCCTCGAGTTGCGATTGCAATACGACCAAGAGGTCTTCGTTGTACAACACTTGCAGGTATGCCGCGACCACGTTCAACGAAATATCATTTCGAATTTTCTCCAGGTCCTTCCGACTGGCCATATAGGTAAGTCGACTTTGATTCAGCAAGTGCTGAAGCTGCAGACCTTGAAATACCTGCACGGTCGCATTCACACCGACGTTCGTGGACTGCACATCCTGATCGGTGTAAATGTTGGTATATGGATCGATGAATCGTCCGCGAAAATAACTGTGTCCGATTTGGCCGTTGAGGTTGGGAAGAAAGGATGCGTAGGCCTGATCCTGATCAGCCTTGGATTGATCGACATTCAATTCGTACTGCCGCACCTGCAGATTATGATCCAATGCGTACTGAACACACTGTTGCAAGGTCCATCGATTTTGAGCTTCGACAAACCCCGATAAAAGGAGCAAGCAAGAGAGTAGAAAAACGGAACGGGACATGCAGGGCAAAGGTAACGAAAAAGACAAGTCGGGAGGAGACTTTGGTTATCTCACCGCCCCGAATTGCTTCTCCAATTGCTTGCGTAAATGCTGTTTGAACTCCACGGAACCGTTGACCTTGATTTCCCCGAAAAATCCGATAACAAAACGCGTTATCGGCTTCAGATCGAAGACGGTGGTCTTTAGACGGTAGCCACTCCGTACGCGTCGTAACAGCGAGGCTGTCATGGGGTATTCCTCCTTCAGAATCATGGCCGCGCGGAGAGAAAGAGTAAGTTCGACACCATACCGCTTTCCATTGTCCGAAAACCCGAATACGTCCGGCGGATGAAACTTGTGAAGTTTGTCATACCGAAAAGCGGAACGCCGAACCTGAATGTCACCAATCCGCTCCAAATGGAAATACTTGTTATTCTTGGTACTGACTTCAAAGGCGACAAGGTTATCGTAATTATCGGTAAACCGTATGGGTTCTACCAGGCGGTCACTCACTTCGTTGGAATTGACAGAATGGTAATTCTTCAATACGACCTGACGACGGTCATGCATGGCAGCGGAAAGGCCTTGAACCAATGTGCCGAGTCTGGCTTGGTGAAGCAGTTCACCACCCAGGTTGACATCGGAGTTCTGCGGCAATTTGGTAAGCACGCTGGAAGCCAACTTATGGCGAGAGGCTGTCGACTGGATGAGGTCTCGTAAAAAACGGGTCTCCTGTTCCGTGAAGGGCACAAAACCCTCCATGCCTGAGGAATGATCGATATACACTCGCCTTTGACCGTCGCGGAGCACTTCGAAGCCCAAGGCATCGAGTAAATCGATGTACCGGTACACCGTCCGCTCACTGCTATTCAAGACCATTTTCAGGTGAGAAATGGACTTGGCCGGTTTTGCCTTCAGCAAAGCAATCAGTTGAAGGACGCGAAGGATCTTATGCTGATTATGCATACCGAACAAGTTATTCCAAAATAGCATGCCGGTCAATAGCCCTGACCCGAATTGTCAAAAAAAGCCTTCACCTTAGTTGCGGCATTTACTTGACGGTGCAATTTCAGTATGGCTCCTGATCCGATTCGCAGCGGAACCGCGAGCGTCCCATTAATGTTTTTCTGCACCAATGGACGCTCGTGGCTTTTCAATGATAGAGATGATATCGTATCCCGGCCGTTACGCCGAGGCCGCGATAACGCTGGTCCACAGCGGAGCGGTCGGTAAAGGAGGAAAACCATTGACGCCGCCACTGCGGACAAAGGGAAATTTCCCAGCGACGATTCAATGTATAACCGAAATCCAACCCCAACCGGGTGCTCAATCCAATTGCACGAGTAGAGGCGATTTCTACCACGGGAACAGCGCCTGACTGATCTTGAGCCAGGTATTTACCGGACGTCGTAATCAACAACGACGGAGAAAGCGCTCCCGTCAGCGTCCATCGCCACCGACCAGCACTGAATGCATACCCCAACGAAACGGGAAATTCCAGGTAACGCCAACGCACGGGGCCATTATCCGCTGACAACTGAGGGTCAACGGCAAAACCATAGGTCGTATCAAACACAGGACTCAGCGTACTGTCGTAAAAAGTCGGACTTGGATCCGGCTGGAAATATTGGTTGCCGCTGATGTATGCCGTATCTGTGCTGTCGACCCGATACGTCCAATAGCTTTCGTCGGTGATGATCTTTTGGTAGGTGGACGGCGAGTACGATGTGTTCTCTCCCCATTGGACCGACTCGATTCCGATGCCTGCCATCCAATGCGATTTCTGCAGCGATACGGACAAGCCGACTACCGGCACCATAACAGCTTTCTCTTCCTGCTGACGGCGGTCCACCCAACTATTATCCTTAGCCGCCAGGAATTTCTCCGAATGGACTGCTCCACCATAGATTTCCAAAGACCAGGAAACAGTACGGGATAGGCTGTCAGGTTGCACCGATGAAACGGACGGCAACGGTTTCATGTCATGCGCAGCAGAGTCCGATGAATTCAATGCCGAAATCGGAGCACCTAGACTCAGCGTATCACGGCTTGCTCTATAAGTGGATGTGTTCGTCGCCATTGATTCAAGATTCACCGTGGGTGATACCTGAGTTGAAGTCAAACTGTCTGCCGAGGAGTCGAACCGTGATGAAACAGCAGGAGCAGATTGCTGTTCAGGAAGCCTGGATGAATCAGATGCCGATCCTGACGCTGATGTGTTTTCTTTAGAAGTAGTAGTCGCTACCTCATCTTTCGATGTCGCTGAGACAGAACTCTCAGGGGACATGTGGCTAATCGTTGACGGAACAGCTGCCGACGAAGGAAGGTTCGTCAGGGCTACTGCCTCAGTGGCGGCATTGACACGTTGCTTCGGCATTGCCGCTACAGTGCTTGTTGTTCGAACCGTTGGCGATTCATTGGACGATGTCTTTGGTTCAGCGGAGATGGAAGAATCAACGGTTTTAGGCTTGACAGGGGGCGCCTGCATTTCCGTTGCCATACGTTGACTAGATCGATCATTCGTAACTGGAATAACCGACTGATTGGATTCATCCTTGAGCTCCGGCTTCACTTGTAGGACCACCGGCGTCTTATTCAACTCCGTTGGGGAAAAGGTCCACCATGTTTCAACGCCAATTATGCCGGCCAGTAGAAAAAATATCAGTAGACGTTTTTTCCTGCGCTTACGAGCAAAATGCCGATCCAGTAACAGACTGGCTTCGGGCCAAGTCTCTTCCGGAATGAGGTCGAATTTTTCAGGTTCTGGATTCATGACGCAAAACGATTAGTGCATGATTTCTTGATTGGCTCCTATCCATTCCTGCAATTGTTTGCGGGCGCGGTGTAGATGGACCTTGGAGGTATTGACCGAAATACCTAA
>CAYWDY010000089.1:0-1482 GCA_964455985.1 uncultured Flavobacteriales bacterium | reverse complement strand
CGACCACGTGAAGGTTGAATACCGTTCTACCCATGGGCGGTAACTGCCCGACCATGTGCTGGATCTGTTCCAGGGTTTCATTTTTGAACTCGCCGGCATGTACCGGAGTATCATGGATTCCGTCGTCGAAATTCAACTCGTGAAAACGGTCGCGGTATGATTTATTTTTCCGGAATTCATCCGTCACATGATTCAACGCTATACGGCGAACCCACAGCTCAAAAGGAACTTGTTTCTCTTTCGCCAGGTACGTATCCATGCCCCGAATCATCTTCAGAAAAATCATATTGATGGCAGCGGCAGCATCTTCGCGATTGATATAATAGCGCCGACAGACCGAGAGTACAAACCCGAAGCATTCTTGATAAAGCTCCTGATGTGCCCTGCGATCGTCTCGACAACACCGTCTTAGCAAGTCAGCTGACGGCCTCATGGCTTATTGAATGATCCAGCGGGCGAAGCCGCGTCTTCCGTCGGACTCCGTCAATTCCAACACATACATACCTGGCGAAAGTGCACTGACATCCATGACCGTAGTACCGTTACCCCATGTACTTTGCAGCACGACTGATCCCGTCAGACTCAGCCAACGTACCGATGCCGTGCCGACCGCATCGGCAGAGCGGCGAAGCGTAACGATATCCTGTGCAGGATTCGGGAAGGCGGACACGGGCAAGGTGAGTGATGGATCATTGACCCCTGACAACATGCTTGGCGACAAGACGCTGATGGTAAAGCCGGTCATGGATCGGAAAATATTACCGCTGGAGTCCACTGCCACTGTATCGCAATACGAATCAGTACAACCGTTGGCATCCGCTACGGTCAGACACAACAGGTACGTGCCCGTGGCAGCATACACGTGACTTGGATACGGTTGGCTGGCACTTGTACCATCGCCGAAATCCCAAGTAAAGGCGAGATTCGTGCCGTTGCTCAAGTTGACTACCGCGAGCTGATAAGGCGCCAACTGTAGGGTTACAAAATTGGCTTGACAACCACTAGGAATGACCACCTGCGTGTCCGCTATTACTGTGGCGCAGTATTGATTAGTGCACGTGGAATCACTGACTGTAAGGCAGACTGTATACATTCCCGGTTGAACATAGGTATGCATCGGGAAACGGGTGGTAGAGGATAATCCGTCCCCGAAGTCCCACGAATATTGCGTGGATGAAGTAGAACCGGAAGACAAGTCAATGAAGTACGCATCCATCCCGACTACGCTGGAGACGAAGTAGGCCGCACAGGAAGGCGTAACCTGAGAGACAACGACTTGAATACAGGTCGTACATAAAATGGTTCCACCGCCGGTGACATTGACACAGACGTTATATACACCCGCAGCAGGAAATATATGCGCGAGACTGGTCCCTGATCCTGTTGAGCCGTCACCGAAATCCCATAGGTAGCCAGTGGCGTTGGCCACCGGGGTTACGGAGAAAAGAAACGATGCCGGTGAAGTGGGAACATAAGAAATCA
>CAYWDY010000088.1:7535-9067 GCA_964455985.1 uncultured Flavobacteriales bacterium | reverse complement strand
GCTCTTCGATTGGAAACTGGTGCTACGGACCTCTTGGAAAAATCATCCAGTGACTTGCAACGTGAACTGATTCGGCAGCAATTGGATGAGGTCGAATCGGATCTGCTTTCTGCACGCTTGCAATTCCGACTTTTATTGAATACTTCGATCGATTACCAGCCTGTAGATGTAGATGGACGAATGGATACTCCTTTGGTTTCCGACAGCGCTTGGTACGCTCATCCCACTATTCGCGTGTTGGAACAAGAGCAACGGCTTAGTCTGGCTCAGTGGCGCCTGGCTAAGGCACAGTTCCTACCTGAACTGACAGGCTCTTACAATAATATGACTATGCGGGGAACCGGTGCTGATGATATCATATACGGAGGCGATGACCGATTCCAATCGTTCTCCCTCGGGTTGGGTATTCCGCTATTTTTTAGTGCCAAGTCAGGAGCAGTAAAGTCGCAGCAGCTTCGCTACCAGCAGTCCCGCTCAGCGTATGAATCGGGCGTACAGCAGGCCCAAGCCGAATACCAGCAGGCACTCACGCGTTTCCGCACCCAAGAGGCGATCCTTCGTCGTTATGATCAGAATACCCGTCAGAGTGTAGAGGAGGTGTTGCGCGTTTCAGAGCAGCGTTTCAGGAGCGGCGACATCGATTACATGGAGTGGATGGTCTTGACCGCACATGCTATCCAGTCCGAAAGTCAGCATCTGGATGCCTTGCGAAAGCTGAATACGGCCATCATTGAAATAAATTACATCACTGAACCATGAGTCAACTATTGAAAAAGGGCTTTATTTTCTTCCTAGCCTCAGCATTCTTGATGGCATGCTCTGGAGGTAAAAAAGAAGGTGCGACGTCACCAACACAGGAAGTCGCCGGTACACTCACGTTGACGCCTCAACAAGGTAAGCAGTTGAAGATAATGTCCGCGCCTGCGGTCCTGAAAGAGGCAGGCGGAGCACTAAAAGTGCATGGCTTGATTGATGTGCCACCGCAGAACCGTGTCAGTATCAGTGTGCCGCTGGGAGGATACCTTAAGGAGACTCATTTGCTGCCAGGCATGCATATCCGCAAAGGAGAGACCATCGCGCTCATGGAAGATCCGCAGTATATCGAGGTTCAGCAGGAATATCTTTCTGTCTCTGCACGATTTACGTATGCCGAGCAGGAGTTTGCCAGACAAAGAGATTTGCATGATAAACAGGCCGTCAGTGATAAAGTGTTTCAGCAGGTTACAGCGGATTACACCTCCCTGAAGGTCGAACGAAAAGCTCTTGCGGAAAAGCTGCGACTGATCGGAATCGATCCCCAAACACTGACGGAAGAAAAGCTTTCCAAGTCAGTGCGTATTCCATCGCCGGTCGACGGGTATGTTACCCACGTGAATGCTAACATAGGGCGGTATGTCCGTCCGGAAGATGTCCTCTTTGAGTTGGTGAATCCGACGGATCTGCATCTCGCACTTACTGTGTTTGAGAAAGATGTAGATGAGTTATTCGTTGGTCAAGAGGTGATAGCTTATACGAATAACCAACCTGACAAG
>CAYWDY010000088.1:4447-7525 GCA_964455985.1 uncultured Flavobacteriales bacterium | reverse complement strand
GGATCACAGCGTCGAAGTACATTGTCATTTCGAAGAAAGCGACCCCAACTTGATTCCGGGGTTGTATATGAATGCGGAAATCCAACTGAAAAAAAAGTTAGCCTGGATGCTACCGGCAGAATCAGTAGTGGTACACGAAGGAATCAGCTACGTCTGGCTGGAAAAGGGAGTGGGGGATTTGAACTCAAAGAAGTGCTGACCGGTTCATCCCGGGAAGGAGAGGTCGAGGTTGTTTTTTCGGATTGGGCACCGGATTCCACACATCGTTTTGTGACTGCAGGTGCGTATGGGCTCCTAATGGCCCGTATGAACAAAGCGGAGTAATTGGTAAAGACCTTCAGCTCTTCGTGGTTCTCAATTCAAGGAAAATCGCATGAAGATAGGTAAGTGGTCGGAAATGGTTTTGGCTTCCGGTAGTGTCTGGAATGCTTGATAGAACGGTATGATTCCAGCGTCAAGCGCTGTGATGTGTCGGGCGGGGTAGAAGATGTTGTCGAATTCCGAAGCAAGACAATCGGTTCCGACAGGTTTGTTTTTAAGGGTTGTCTTTTGTTTGATCAGGGCCGATGAATACCCTGCGGACTTGAGCGGTTGAAAGGCAGGGTTCGATTGTGGGCAATTGAAGTCTCCGCAGAATAGCACGTTATTTTCAGAAGTGCTGGTGGCGATTCGTGCCAGGTAGGGAATTTCAAATTCAGGATGCTTGGAGGCAGGAACAGCATGGAATACACCCACGGTAAATCGTTTTTCTCCTGCCTGCAGGGTGATGAAATAAGGCTCTCGTTCGAGTTCAGCGTGGTATTTTTGTTCGAGCCGAGGTGTTCCAATACGCTTGAGTTTACCGGATTTCCAGAGGAAGGCGTAACGTTCGGTCCCTTTGGTGAAGCTGCTGGTCGGTTCGCTGACAGCATAGTCCCATTTGGCTCCGGTTCGGTTCAGCTCATCATGGAGTCGAGCCACCGCTTGCGCTCCTCCATAACCGGCTACCACTTCGATGACACAGACAAGGTCATAGTCTTTGACCGTACGGGCAATGAATGCCAGTTCACGGTCGTCTTTCGATTTGCCTAGGTTTTGGATATTCCAAGAGCACATGGTAACGGTCTGACCGTTTACGTGGATCAGTAAAGCGAAGAAGAGAAAAAGGATAGAAAATAAATGACGCATTTGAATAAGGATAGTTGATAGACAAGGTCTGAATTTAGAATGAAATCATAAAAAAACATATGTAATACAGCCTGTGGGATTTTTCTTCAATGTAGATAGGTAATTAAAAAAAACCGCCCAATACCAAATGAATAGGTACTGAGGCGGTGTTTTTATTAGAAAGCTAATTTTGGGGTTTATTTCAAATTTATTTTCAAATAAAGTATGACATTTTCGATTCTATTAATACGAAGATCAATAAAATTTGAATTCTATTCCTTTTTTTATGTCTGATTAGGGTTGTATGGTCATTACGAAGTTCAGGTTATTGGAATTAAACAGATCAAAATCGAAGTTATCCACGAAGCCGTCTCCATTTAGATCAGTATTGTAATAACCTATTGCAAAGTTCAGATTGTCATAATTGAATAAGTCATAGTCAAAGTTGTCTACGAATCCATCTTGGTTCATGTCACCTGTAAAGATAGCCCATATTCCGGGCTCAACCTCTGTCATATTATCTCCATAGGCTTGGCTACTAGAGGTTGAGAAATCATACGAGGTAGAAGCAGTAGCTATTACTGGGGCGCTACTCCATGTTTGGATGGAAGAGCGGTGTTTGAAGACTATCCAATATGATGAACCGGAAGAGGCTTGGTTGAACGTGACGGAGATTGTACCGTCTGTCTTAATAACGGAGGTGGCGGCATCAACAATTATAGTAGGGTCTAGGCTATCACGTAGTTCCAAAGTGATGGAATCAGCATCCAGACCAGTTGCTCCATTAACACCGGAATTGGCTAGAGCAGATACCATTGTTGAAGAGCCAGAATAATATCCTTCTAGGAATGCCGTCAGATTAAGTGAAACACCATTAGTACAAGAACTCACAATCACGTTGATTGGTTGACGCAAACTCTCGCAGGTGGAAATTTCAAATGTAGATACAGGCAGTATCGCTAGAGTTCCTGAAATCCAATTATTTTGTTGGGATATGTAGGAATACCAGCCAGTGATTGTTAGTCTGGCTCCATTATTTGAAACGATTAATGAAGCAGGTATAATTGAATAATTAAAACTTAATGCATCTATTCCATTGGTGAGTCCGGGAGGAATTGATCCAGTGGTAGAACTTGTTGCTTGCTCAAAGCCTCCCGTATCATCGAACAAGAACAAATGAGTCATTGCCGATGTAGCGAATAGCGGATTAGTCGTGGCAGAAGTGGTAAAGGCATAAATTTGTTCACCACTTGAGCCTAATGATAATGCTGCAAAGGATCCCGACGTAGTTCCAGGGATGCTTCCGGAGGTTACCCAGTTACCGAAGCTTGAACTGGCATAGGATATCAATTGTGTTCCAGCAGGAATTGACTGAGTGACGATGAATTTGGTTAGGTTTTCATTACCGTCGCCGTCAGTAGCGGATGCTCCGCGGAACCCAGAACCGGTCCATCCGTTGTCAGTAAAGTAGATTTCCGTTCCAGATGGGATAGAAGAAAGCGCCAAGAATGAGAATACGTCTGGACTTGTATTGTTTATTCTACCTGTAATGGCTATACGGATAGAATTCGAAATTATAGGTCTTTGAGCGACAAAATAAGTACTGCTTCCCGTTAATGCGGTATTCACGACAGGATTAGTTGTGGTTCCGATACCTCCCGATGCTGAATTGTACCAAACTAGTTCATAACCATCCGTTGCATTAACATTAAAGATTGGTGATGCTGCATTTTGACACACTTGATAAGATGAGTTTGTGACAATAGGGTCTGGGACTAAAGTTACATTGACGAGGATGGAAGAGGTTGAGGTGCATCCATTGGCATCAGTTCCAGTAACAGTGTATGATGTGCTTGAGTTTGGTGAGGCTATCACCGTAGCATTGGAGTTGTTGTCCAGTCCTGAAGTAGGAATCCAAGAGTAATTCAGAGC
>CAYWDY010000088.1:0-4437 GCA_964455985.1 uncultured Flavobacteriales bacterium | reverse complement strand
CCGTTACCGAAAGTGTAGAAGTAGCACTACATCCTTGAGGACTCGTACCTGTTACGGTGTATGTGGTAGTTGTTGAAGGGGTAATGACGACCTGGGCTGAAGTAGGGTTATTTACTGCCGTTGTGGGAGACCAAGCGTAACTACTAGCTCCGGATGCTTGCGCAACTATCGGTTCTCCATAGCATACAGAACTAGATGGTGGTGAAACGATGACGATTGGATTAGAATTGACAGTGACTTGAGTACTAGTATTAGAAGAACATGAGCCATTATATACGGTTACGCTATATGTTCCACCAGAATAAACAGTAATACTTGATGATGTTTCGCCAGTGTTCCACAGGTAAGCAGAGTAGCCAGAGCCTGCAGAAAGTACGGAGCTTTGGCCTTGACAAAGAGTTGTGTTGCCAGAAATGGATGCATTGATTGATGCGCTCTCTTGTACAATGGTCGATGCGGTTCCTGTACAACCATTTGAGTCCGTAACACTTAAAGAGTATTCGCCTCCTACAGATACAGTAATCATGGAACTGGTCGATCCATTTGACCACAAGTACGTATTATAATTAGATCCGGCACTCAGAATAGTTGATCCCCCTGAGCAGAAAGATTGGTTGCCAGAAATAGATGGTGTAGGAGCGCTATACTGAGTTATCGTTTTACTGGCGCTGGCAGTACAACCTCCAGCGTTGGTAACTGTTACTTGATAGGTGCCTGGGCTGCTCACCGTCAAACTTGAGGTAGTATTGCCACCTGGAGACCATGAGTAATTATTGAAGCCATTACCAGCGTCTAAAGTTACCGATCCGCCAGGACAAAAACCATTTGATCCATTGATTGAAACTGATGGAGCAGATTGATTGGTAACAGTATAAGAGGCAAAATTACTGCATCCGGCATTATCCATGACCTGAACTGTATAGTTGCCGGCTGTAAGTCCTGATATGGTTGACCCGGTGGAGCCATTACTCCAAGAGTAGGTGTAAGGCGAATTACCACCGCTGGAGGAAATGGACAAAGATCCGTTAGAACCACCAGCACAAGAGCTTTGAGAAGAGATCAAGGACAAAGATGGTTTGTTGGAACATTCAGGCGAAAATGATACTCCGCGAAAGGCTGTATTGGTAGCAGAGGTGGAAATGGTAGAAGCAATTGAGCCAGATCCGCTATCTACTATTCGAATAAGTCGATTGCTACCAGATTCAGAGGTTGTGGCATAAATCACAGGATTGGATAATGAGAAATCCACTACGAGTCCCCGACTACCCACAGTACTGCTTGTGCCAGTTCCAAGCGTATAACTCAAGGACCAGGTTGATCCGCTCTTTGTCCATTTTTGAATTCCGCCGCCAGAGGAAATGACTCGATCGTCGGCTACGTAGCATACGGTTCCAGTTCCGTTGAATGCAAAAGAATATGGCGATGACCCAGTGCCAGTTGCGAAGACCAGAGTGGTTGTAGTAGCTGAAGTTGGAGTTCCGATTCCTACGCTATATATACCTGCAGTACCTGAACCTGTGGATACATATAGTTGTCCGTTAAATACGTTTGCAACGCGTGTATTGGTAAGGGATGATTGAATAACCGTTCCTGTTCCTGAACTCATTAGCACGGTTCCGGTGTTCCCCCCGGCTCCCCAGAAGTTAGTGCCATCCGAACCTACAGATCGGATGTTATTAGCCGAATAAGAAGTTGTTGTAGCGGATCTTTGAGTCGTTTTATCGTAGCCTACTGTGTTTGCAGTACGAAGGTAGGACGTGGTGGCTGAACTGGCTATGCTGGCTATACCGGAAGCAGCATTATAACCAGCAAGGACCAAGGATTTACGGTCGCCTGACCTTGTAATCTGACCTTCTGACGTCGCACTGCCACTTACCGTTAATTGAAGATTCGGATCTGATGAGGGTATGGCTGTTGAACTAATCAATGATGAGTTTAACAAGGAGTATTCATCGAGGAAAATAGGAGTAGAAGAGTTACTCAGTGCCGCACTTCCATTTCCAACTCTTGCAACAATAATATTGCCAGAAGAAAATACGGATGTTATCACATTAACAGTAAAGGATGCTGAGGCTGTGCAACCTCCATTATCTGTACCTGTAACCGTATAGGATGTCGTTGACGAAGGGTTGACACTTATGGTAGACCCTATGGCAGCATTCGACCAACCGTACGTTGATGCTCCGCTGGCTGTCAAAATTGCTGTTCTCCCTGAAATTATCGGATTGGTATTGCTGGTAACAGTGACGGTAGGACTAGCCAAGACAGTTACAGTTACCGTCGCTGTGGAAGTGCATCCTCCCGAGGTTCCCGTAACAGTGAAGGAGGTTGTAGCGGATGGTTGTGCAAGGACAGTGGATCCGGATGTTTGATTCAAGCCTGATATTGGGCTCCAATTGTATGTGGAAGCTCCTGAAACACTCAAAATACTACTGGAGCCAGGACAAATAGATGAAGGACTCGCACTGACATTTAATGTCAATGGATTTAAACTAACTGTTGTGGAGCCAGTGGCAGTGCATCCTGAAGCATCAGTAACCATTACTGCGTAAATTCCAGTATTGGTTGACGTATAGGGGGAAACTGAAGGATTGAGTTGATTGGATGTAAAACCATTCGGTCCTGACCAGGATGCAGAGTTCCAGGTACCGGTTACTCCCAAGGAAAGTGTTCCGCCGGAACAAACCGGTGAATTACTAGTGGCAGTTACGGTTAAGGCCGCAGGCTGCGTAACGGTAACAGAGGTTGATGCAGTAGCGCCAAAGGCATCGGTTACAGTCACAGAATATGTTCCTGCTGCGAGGTTTGAATTTGTCGAAGTAGTTCCTCCGTTGGACCAGAGGTAGGTGTATGGTGTAACACCTCCGGAGACACTAACACTGGCCGAACCGTTTCCTGCTCCGTTACAGGTTAGGTTAGTAGCGCTTGCTGAGACTAACAGTGGAGTAGTATTCAATGTACCGCTCATGAAGGAGGCAAGGATTTCGTTTCCTGTCGGATTGTTGGTTACATAATTCTGGACTCCGCCGCAGGGTGTGCCAAGTTGAATATTCAATTCGTACTTGAATGCGCCGGTTGTAGTGAACTGACCTAGCAGAACGCGGTTTGAAACAGTAGGTCCGGTGACGCCGCCTAAGGCAGCAATGGAACCGTTATTAGTGCTGAATAAGCCACCCACTTGGCTAAGGCCGTCGAATACACCCAAGTCACCGTTGCCGGTGTTATTGATTCCTACAAAGGTTACAGCAGTTGGAGTTCCGGATATGAAACCATCACGCTGGGTAAGCGGAAATCCAATACTGGTATCGGTATTAGCCAAAAGCCCGTTCAGGTTTCCGATAGATCCATCGGTGTCTTCAGACTTCAAGACAGCTAATTTGTTGCTGGCTGCTCCCCCTACCGACAACCAGGAGTCAAGCATTACTGTATTCTTACGGGCATTGGTGGAACTAAAGCTGGGTGAAGTAGCCCCATAGTCTTCATTATTGAAGAAAGTGGTAGAGGTTTGGAATTTCAAGGGATGGTTGGGTACACCGTAGAGTGCTTGAAAGTTAAAGCCGGGCGCAAGATCGGCATATAAGCGGTAGGTGACGGATCCCACGGGAAGCAGGCCGGAGCTACCTGCTGAATCTGCGGCCGTAGAGACATAGTATTTTTCTACGATGATATTCTCCAGTCCGTTAATAGATCCTGCCGTAAAGGCTGTGACAGAAACGGTAGCACTACCTGTGCAGGAACCTGTTGTTCCGGTTACAGTGTAAGTGGTAGTGCTGGTTGGTCTTGCTGTAACCGAAGCACCTGTTGAGGAAGTTAGTCCAGTAGAGGGATTCCATGCGTAAGTGGTTGCACCCGAAGCGGTAAGCGTAGAGGCCGCTCCCGAACAAACGACCGAAGGTGAGGCCGAGGCAGATATGGAAATACCTATAACGGTCACGTTTGCAGAAGAACTTGTGGAACATCCGTTTGCATCAGTGGCTATAACTGAGTAGGTTCCACTGTTTGATGAGCTTGAGTTAGGTATAGATGGATTGGGTTGTGTAGATGAAAAACCATTAGGGCCACTCCAAGTTAAGGAGGACCAATTTCCACTGGATGTCAAATTCAGAGTGCTTCCTGAGCAAAGAGGGGAGTTGCTCGATGTAGAAACTGAAATAGCTGCAGGCTCAGTAATAATAAGCGTAGTGGTTGCGGTACAAACACCAGAGCTATTCCCGTTAGGAACAGAAGCCATTACCGCATAACTTCCTGGTCCATAGGTTGAAGTTGAATTATAGGGTTGTCCGTTAATCGTAATGGTAGCTCCTGAAGATGCTAAAGCAGTAATGGTTCCATTTGCAGCTCCGTAGCAAGTCACATTTGTCGCTGTGGCTGATAAGGTGACAGCCGCAGGCTGCGTAACGGTAACAGAGGTTGATGCAGTAGCGCCAAAGGCATCGG
>CAYWDY010000087.1:8707-9076 GCA_964455985.1 uncultured Flavobacteriales bacterium | reverse complement strand
TGTGTTGTATTTGGATGACGAGTTGTTGGAATTCGCCAAAGCCAGTGGCGATCACCTGGAATCCGACGAAGCGGAATTACATCGCGATTGCAACGGCGCTCGCCTTCAGACCGGCGACAGCGTGACCCTCATCAAGTCGCTGGATGTAAAAGGCTCACAAGTCAACGCCAAGATCGGTACGGTGGTCAAGAATATCCGGCTAGTGTCCGACAATACCGGTCAGATTGAAGGAAAGATAGAAGGTCAGCAGATTGTGATCCTCACGAAATATGTGAGGAAGGCGTAGCAGCCATGCAATTCTGAATTCACAATGCAGAATGAGAGCAAGAAAGGAGAGCGAGTGATTGACAATTCATAATTACTATTTAA
>CAYWDY010000087.1:0-8697 GCA_964455985.1 uncultured Flavobacteriales bacterium | reverse complement strand
AATTCACAATTCACAATTCAGAATACATAATTCACAATTCAGAATTATTCATTCTCATTTCTCAATTCTCATTTCTCAATTCTGAATTCTGAATTATCGCTCCACCACATCCCATAAATTCCCGTAACGGTCTTCAAAAACCAACACTTTTCCCCACGGTGCTTGCTCAGGCCCGCGCACGAAAGTAACGCCCTGCGACGCCAGGTGTTTAGCATATTCTTCCAACGTATCCGTGTGAAGCACGGCCAATACCTTACCACCTGTCTGGTTGCCGATACGTTCCTGCTGTGCCGGCTTGTTGGCCAACGCCAGCACAAAGCCCGCGTCATTTGATCCGGAGGATGGAGATACCACTACCCATCGTTTTTCCGGTGTAACGAGCGTGTCCTCCAATAGATGGAACCGCATCACTTGCGTGTAATAAGCTATGGCTTCGTCAATATCGGGTACTAGTAATGTAATCCGGGAGATAGTCAGCATGGGCAGAAGAAGTGTCAGAACACTTGTAAGTGTAGTGAAAATATCGTGTCGTTTTATGCTCTTTGGTATTTCGGGGCTGTTCTTCTGATAGATATCAAGACGAGTCATGATGGAAGTCAGGTGTCAACGCCGGCAACACATATACCTTGCTCGGAAATGTTCGACTATGAAATCGTTCTCCGCTTTTCCCTGGCTTGCTTACGTACTTTTTCTTTACTCTACCACACTGCCCGCGCAAAAGGTTACCATCAACAATTACCGGACGGAAAAGGAACGGATCTGCCGGGAGATCGTTCCTTACCGTCCTGACAAGGAGTTGGCGTTATACCAAGCGATGGATGAATTGCCCCGTCGCGTATGGAATACGGTAAAGCCCGTCGTTGTCGAAGAGCGGGCATGCAGTTTCAAGGGGAATCCGCATACCATGATCATATACCGTCATGGGAAAGATACCGAACCCGATGAATGGAGTTTAAAAGACGTGAAAGGCGAATTCGGATTTCAGTATGACCTGAACGGTGACGGATTATACGATTATATCGTTTACCACGGCGGTATCGGAATCGATTTCACCTTTTGGTTCTACCATTGGAGCGACAGGGACTACGACGGAAACATTGACTTGCACACGTTATACCAGATCATTCCTCCCGGTGACAGCTCCGTCGATACCGACCTGTCGGTTTGGGCCTATGATGAAGATGCGGATGAAAAGCCAGACAGTTTGCTGTATGTGAACCTGAAAAATGATCAACGCTCTCCTGTTTCCTACCAAAACCAAGCATGGACGTATCAAAGTATCTTCGGAGAAAAGGTCTTCAGTAAAGAGGATGATATTTTTGCATACCCTAATTTCATTCTGCACACGTTGAACGACGGGCGAAAGAAAGAATATTCCGAAAACCGATGACTACCTTCAGGAATTTATCGGTTGGTTTGGTTCGACCCGGCTATTGGAATAAGAGGTAAGCGTTTGGATCGTCAGGAAGAAACCAGTGCAGTCCTTCGAGGGCAAACACGACCAGGGCGTTTCCGAGAATCAATACCCCTAATGCGATCACCGACACATACGATAAACGGTCTTTCTCGATGTGTTCCGCGTTTTCAGGCAGGAAAAAGAACTGCACCGCCGACACCAAAATGACCGCCAGGAAAACGATGAGCGCCCACGTGTACAGGTGCATGCCAAATACGGCACTTCCATACCCCGGATCGCCAGGTGCGATGTGAAGCAGGATTTGTCGGGTAGAGAAGGAAGCGCCCAGTAGCGCCGAAAGAATACTCCATCCGTAGCACATGCCATAGTCGCGCGCATCCACCGGTCCCTGACGAGCTCGTAGAATCAGCCACGCAGGACCTATTGCACAAAGCATCATGGCCATGCGTTGCAGGATACAGAGCGGACAAGGGTATTCGCCTGAAAACTGCACCACAAAGGCGCCGGTCAGAACAAAACAGATGGCTAGAATGCTGTAGCTGGCTACTTGCAGTCGCATGGATTTCATGGAAGTCTGTTTTTCTAGAGCGAAATGGGCAATACATCAGTGACATGATGCCAGAAGAGTAGTGCACAGGCGAGGAAGGACAGTGCCAAGAGAATCCATGTGCGACGAGGTTCTTTTCTCCGCATGGAGTAGAGCGCCCACAGGATCAATAGGAATATTAAGGTGTCCATGATACAGTACTTTTAGGAAACCTCTTTAGGAACAGCAAGGAATCCCTATTGCCGGACAATGTCATTATTATTCCGGTGAAGTACAACGGCTAGTTTACTTCATACGTCCACGGTGAAGTCAACCTTAGGTTGTACGTCACCGTTTTTTTTCCGCCAGGAGATAAATATCCCAGGTGGCGTCTAGGTTCTGGTCCTGTAGAAAAAAGTCTTTCGTGGTGATATCGGTCGTAGTACTCACCTTGTCCTTCAATTGACGGCGCATCAGGTTCGTGATGAAATTATACGGGGCCGTCAGCCACGAGGCGGGCAAACGCTTGTGCAGGCCTAGCACATCAAACCGCAGGATCATGCGCACGAACTTTCCGTTTTCGGCGTAATACGTATTCACCCGGTCATTGCCATTCAGTCCCTTCAACTCGAAGGATGAGGTCAATGGCGCTACTTCGCTACGCATCTCGTCAAAGGTGTATTCGTGAACGTGGAACGGGTTGCGCGCCAAGGATTTTTTCACGTTCGGCGTGGTGACCAAGACACGGCCACCGGGACGAAGCACACGAAGGCATTCCCGCAGGAATTCCTTACGCGCTTCAATGTGTTCAATAAACTGAAACGCGGTGACCACATCGAAGGTGGAGTCGGGGAAGGGCAGGGGAGGGACCGCTCCTTGCTTGAAGCTCAGCGTGGTGATGGATGCGTAGCGCTGCTGGTTCTGGGCTACCGTCACTGCATCGTAGTCCAATCCTTGAATCGAACGGGCTTTCGCAGCCATGAGGGCCGTGCCGTAAGCATTGCCGCAGCCGACGTCCAATACATCCTTGCCCTCGATCCAGGGTGAGGCGAATTCATATGCGAATTGACAACGCTGGTAAGTCACGTTGTTGGCTTCATCCTGGTGGGCACGCTCGTGGGTTGACATGGTCGCAAAAGTAGGAATATTCAAACCGATAGGAATTCACCATCACCTGATTTCACCTGTTTAGTCAATAAGTCACCTATTTTCACCTATTTGTAAATCAGATTTAAGTAAATGAAAAACAATACGTTAAACCCAAAAAATCGAAATACACACGATTCACCCGAATTCACTTGATGGCACGTACCTGGTTGGGAATTTTTGCACCCGAATTCCACCACGAGTTATGACCAGCCCCTCCCTTCGCAAGCCCCTGTTAATGCTTATCCTGGCATTGCTGGCCACCGTTGTCTCTGTATTCGCCTCCTCCGCTTGCTTTCAGCCACGGGTGGTTTTCGAAGGAAACGAGAACTGGACGTATTCCAATACGGCCACCGACCGGAACGGCAATGTCTTTCACAGTGGCACCTTCATCGGCACGGTGACGGTCGGCGGATATAGCCTCACCAGCGTGGGTGGCCGGGATGTTTTTGTAATCAAGTACGATTCCTGCGGAATACCTCAATGGGCTGTACAGGCCGGTTCCGCAGGGAACGAAGACAACAATTCCTACGGCAAAGGCATGGCCACCGACTCCTACGGCAACCTGTATTGGGTGGGGGGCTACAACGCCACGTGTACGGTGTATGGCACCAACTCGACTGTTTTTTCGGCCGGTTACAACGCCACCTCCAACCCGAATCATCAGGATGCCTTTATCGTGAAGATGAATCCGGATGGTGAAGTCCTTTGGGGCGCGAGTCTTCAAGGCGTGAGTAATGAATCAGCCACTGGAGTAACGGTAGACCCGCTTGATAATCCGATAATGATTGCCGGCTTCAACGGCTGTTGTCCGTCCGGATTCGCCGCTACCGTGGTGGCCCCGTTCAATTCCTTGAATCTCTATTCGTATGGCGCCAACTATGGAACGGGTGCTGTGATCAAGTTCGATGAGACCGGCAATGCCTTATGGTGGGCCGGGATTTTCAATCGCGATGCATCCTGCTCCGGCGTGGTAGCCGATTCCATCGGAAACATCTACGTGGTCGGGGCTTTCCGTTCATGGGCCAAAGGGACACCGGCTGATGTGTTGGACAGTCAGGGAAGCACCTATACCATCAGTAACCCGGGAATCGGTTTGGGATATCTCTTCAAGCTCGATGCTGCCGGCGGCTGGCAATGGGGAGTTCCCATCGGTAACGCCGGTGATGGTGTCGGGTCGCTTACGCAAGTCATGGATGTGACCTTGGATGATCAGGGCAAACCCTGGATGACGGGTTATTTTTCAGGAGATGCGTGTGTCTTCAACGGTGTGACTGGCGCAGCACTATCGCTTCCTCCCGCTGCGTTCAATGTTTCATTCGTAGCCGGCTATTCGGTGACTGGAAATCCATTGTTCGTGAACCCCATGCAAGTGGATCCGAATAATCACACGTATTTGTATGGGTTGTCTAAAAACGGTTCGGCTGTCGTGGCCGTCGGAACGTTTGAAGGACCTACCGCAGGCGGTACGGACATCGTTACTGCTTCCTACGATCTGACCGGTGTTCCTATAGGCACTTCGGTTTCGGGAGGTCCGGGCGATGACAAAGCCTGGTGCATTCGTCCGTTCGGCAGTGATTTCATGGTCAGCGGTGGTGTCGCCTCGGGCGGTATCGTTGACGGATTGGTGGCGGGAACCGATGCCTGTTTTTTATGGAATATGGATCATCCACTTACCAGCGGGATTCATGATTCACCCCATCAATCGGTATCGATGGGTATTTACCCCAATCCTTCCTCGGGTAGATTTCACCTCAGCCAATCTTTGCCTAACGGCAATCGCTATCGGGTGTTGGATGCCTTGGGCCGCACGGTCGATACGGGTGCGATGCCTTCCTCGAACAGCTTTGACTTTTCTTTTTTATCTCCCGGAATCTATACCCTCTTTGTTGAACCGAATTTTTACGGAGTTTTTTCTCTGACTCATTGATATATTTTTCAATTGGCTCCGAAACCCGTGTCAGCTTACTGGCACGGGTTTTATCATTATTAAGTATGATTTTGTTGCCATTATTCATCTTAAATCTAACATAAGCCTACTTTAATCTAAAAAATGCACTTGTTCATCTGCAACTTGGATTTCTTTTCCAATCTTGCAGGAACTCCCAATCAGTTTAAACTATTATACGTTTGGGAAAAAGCGTGTTTTATCGGATTCTCTTTTCCTTATTCCTTTTCATGGGTTCTGGCCTCTGTATGGCTGCCGGGGTGCGTTTTCCCAATCCTTCGTTTCTTAAACGGTTTCATCCGCTTGGCCCACTGCCGTTTAACGGGCTCCCAGATTCATCGGCCGCATTGGGGCCATTTAAGAAATATGATTTATTTCTTGACTCCGAGTGGGGTTGGCTACTGATTGGGAATGGCACCGGACAGGTTTGGAAATTAAACGCTGATTCCGCCTGGGAACGCCAAGACAGTACTCAGTGTATCGGCTATAATTTCGGTGCGATGTTGTTACCGGGACCGATGAAATTTGGGGGAAACGGAATCTGGAGAAACAATGGCTTTCTAATCCGGTACTTGTGGCGATCGTATGAATGGGAGACCGTTGCGCTAAACCGTGAAATCCAGAATCAAAATCCGAATAATTTTTACTTCCACCGGCCGGATTCTTGCCTGTACATGTTGGGGTCTTCTTTCTCCAATGTCGGACTGAAGCAAAGTTCATACGCGACGGATTCCTTGTATTGTTTGAATATTTCTACAGGCGATTGGCATGTGTTGGGTGTAGCCACTAAAACACTTCACGATCATACCGGTAACGGAATTTTCTTGACAGCTCCGTATTTAATGCCTCATGGTATTCTGTTCCAATCGGTACAAGCCCGGAAGCTGGTTGCCCTGGATTTCACCACAGGTATGGCCACCGTTATCGGAGATGATATTTCTGTTAGGATATGGGAAATGGGAGAGACCAACTACTCCCGCGGGAAAGTCGTGGTGTCGGATTCGGTAGCTCTTTATTCCATGAACCCCGAAACCTACGAGCTGTTGGATACCCTGACGTGGAAAGAAATACTTAGTCATAAGGAATCTACCTTCGCCTTCTATACGCCGGTAGAGGAGGACTCCGTAGCGAAATACCGTATGCCGGTTATTCTCGTGGTACTGCTTGGAACTGGATTGTCCTTGCTCCTGGTGTCACGCCGAAAGAAGAAGCAAGTCCCAGCCGAAGAAAGGGGAGCGGCTATCGCTCCTGTTGCCCCTTTCCATAATACTACAGAAATTACACCCCCTCCATCTCAGGAATTCAGAATCCGCCTCGAGTCAGAGGAGTTCATGCTAAATGGTGTGATCCTTTCTGAATTCACGACCAAGGAAAAACAATTGCTTCGTCGCCTCATTGATCTTCGGTTCCGCCAAGAGGCATTGTCCACGCAAGACTTCAACGAAATTCTGGGCATCGACCAACGTACGCTGGACACGCAGAAGAAAATCAGAAGTGAGGTCATCCGAAATATCAATCGACGATTCAACGAAGCCGGATTCCCCGGTGAGGCCATCGAACGCAGTCGTCTAGAAGATGACCGCCGTTCCGTGGCCTATGAACTCTCCGCTGCGCTGTTGATCGATTCTCCTACAGTTTGATCCGGATCACCCACGCATCTTTCGAACGCATCATGTCCGGCGAAAAAGGAGGCAGCTGGATCTCCGTTTGTAATCCGTCCGTGTTCCACCGCAAGGGTTGACCGGACATCAGCCAATCTACCTTCATGTCCGAAGTCAACGCCAACTCTTTCAACGTGATCTTACCGGAAGTCGGGTACGCGGGCAGGATGGCATAAAGTGTGTTCGTTGGGCGGTTGTAGGTAAAAAAGACTTCTTTGACCGCATACCCGGAGTCAGGATCTACCGTGATCTTGAGCATCACATCACCGGAGGTGCGCCACTCCATGTTTCCATTCTTTTTTTCCGGTTTGTAATCGCGACGCCCGTCGGTCCACTGACAAGAGGTAAGCCAAGGCTCTGTTCCATAAATGGCCTCGCCGTTGATCTTTAACCAATCGCCGATTTCCAAGAGTCGTTCTTGCATGATCGGCGGAATTTTTCCGTGCGCATCCGGACCGATGTCGAGCAGTAAATTACCCCCTCGACTGACCTTGTCAATAAGGGAGAGCACCAAGGCCTGCGTGGAGGTGTAGTCCCACGCATCTTCCTCCCGGTTATACCCGTAGCTGTAGCCCATGCCCCGACTTTCTTCGAAGTAGTGTCCGTTAAAATCTTTGTCGGGCTCGTACTCCGGCGTGTACACCATGCCATGATGGAACCGTATGTCACTTCCCCAGCGGTCCAGGGTAACAACTCGATCCTTGACCGGACTTTCGTTATAAAGCCAAGCCAGAAACTCGCGGCTGCACCAGACGGTATCGCTTGCTTCCCAGTCGCCGTCAGTCCAAAAGACATCGGGTTGGTATCGTTTTACCAGGTCCATCATCTGTGGCCAGCTGTGTTGTCCGGCGTAGGCCGCTTTGTCTTGCAGATACAAGGGATTGAACCACTCGTACAGGGAATAATAAAGTCCCGGATGTACCGAGGTTTTACGCACCTCACGGAAAAGATCGCCCACCAGGTCGCGGTGCGGACCGGTCTCTACCGAATTCCATGGAAACCCCCACGTGCTGTCTGCTTCGGCACTCGGCCATAAGCAGTATCCGTCGTGATGCTTGGATGTAAGTACGATGTATTTGGCGCCGGAAGCTTCGAATAAACGCGCCCACGCTTCGGGATCGAACAGTTCGGCGTGGAAGTCCTGCGCTAAGTCGTAATAGGAACGCGAGCCGAAGTTAGTCCGGTGGTACTCCTGCCGCGACGTATCATCGGTTTGCAATCCCTTCTGATACCATTCTGCATACTTTCCTTTTTCGCACCAGCCCGGGACGGAATAGACGCCCCAATGGATGAAGATGCCGAACTTGGCTTCCTTGTACCACGAAGGAATCGGATGGGTATCCAAGCTTTCCCACCTGGGCTCATAGGGTTGGGCGGAGGCGAAAAAGGGGAATAGCAGGATTAAAACGAGGTGCCGCATGCTGCGAATATAACGCAGATACCAGTTCAACATCCATCAGGGCTAGCCTCTTTATCCGTCGGTTTTTTATACTCTTGTTTTTTTAGGTGCTGAAACGGAAATATCAGGATATTTGTACCCTCCCATCATGCTGAAGCAAGACTCCAAAATCATCGTGACCGGCGGTGCCGGATACATCGGTTCGCATACGCTGATCGAATTGATCCAAGCCGGATACTCGAATGTCGTTTCCATGGATGATTATTCCAATTCCACCGAGGAGACCTATGCTCGCATCCGGCAAATTACCGGTCATGACGTAGTCCATGAGCAGGCCGACCTGTCAGATCGTGTCGCTGCCGCTTCGGTATTAGCCAAGCATTCAGACGCTCGCGGACTCATTCATTTTGCCGCGCATAAATCCGTTCCGGAGTCCGTCGCTCATCCGTTGTCGTATTACAACAACAACATCAATTCACTCCATCACGTACTTGACTTTGCGCTGAAGTCGCCACTGTCACGCGTGGTGTTTTCTTCTTCCTGTTCAATCTACGGCAATATCGATTCGCTCCCGGTCCACGAAGAAACGCCTTCCGGTAA
>CAYWDY010000086.1:4079-9091 GCA_964455985.1 uncultured Flavobacteriales bacterium | reverse complement strand
GCATCAGGGATTGATCCGTGATCGGAATGGGAAAAGATTGAAACAGCGCACCATTGGAGGAATAGATTCCAATGGCTGCCGGATCATCGAAGGGTGCCTGACCGTTGAGGCAATCGCGGTAGACCGTGAGTTTGATTTCATACGATTGATTACCCAGATAACGGTAATTAAGCTCGCCTCCAACGATGTGGGTGGCTTGAACGGACACGGACAAACCAAGGCTAAAAAGCAGGCTAACTATCAGCCTGGCGAAAAGTGATCCGACAATGGTTTTTACAGCCACCTTGCAAAGGTCAGTCTAGAAAGCATGGGACACAAGGGGTAAAAAGCCACTTAACATTCAACCCCGTGAACGATGAATTCGTCATGGAAAGGGAAAAAAGATGTCGAATGGAGGAAAAAAGTACAGATCGGTATCGCTTGGCCATCAATACAGGTAAGGATGTGACGCCAAAATTCATCTTATTCCTCAAAAACAGGCCTAAAAACGGGATTTATGAGGTCCAGGAGTCTGCAAATTCCTGAAGAAGGGGATTTCTTACAAAAGTCGATTTAACGGGGAAAAACAAAAAATGAGGCCTCATGGAGGAGGTTTCTTTGGGTATTCTCAGCAAAGTTGAATTAGAAAGATGAAAAAGTACCTGTTTCCCTGGATCGTGTTGTTGATGGTTTCCATGGGAGTATCCGCTCAGTCACCCAATCTGCGTGGAATGTACGTCAACGGTTTCGACAATATCCTTGGTAATGCCGTAAAGGAGGACAGTCTGCTCAATTACCTACGCGACAGTTCCTACAACTACATGGCATTATACGACCTGCATGCCTTGAACTTTGGAAGCAGCACTACCGTGAACACGCTTGCCTCGTTCATCAGCCGTGCACGAAATCAATACGGTGTCCAATACGTTGGCGCAGTGGGCGAAAGCATCAATCTGTTCCAAAGCGACATTGTTCCCTACAACAACAGTCGGACGAACCCCAGTGAAAAATTCGACGTCTTCAATGTGGAGTTCGAATTTTGGACAACGTCCTCTGTCCAACCGGGAGGCTATTACTGTGTTCAATACCTTCAACAAGCCAATTGCTCCTGCGATACCGCGGGAGCTTTCTTGTATTTCAAGACATTGATACGAAAGGTGGATTCCTTGGCCACGTTGGCGGGTGCCATCAGTGAAACGTATGTAGGATGGTTCAACCAAGGACAAGGCCAATTTATGGCCAATACCTTGGACCGCATACTGCTTCACGCCTATCGGGTAGATCCCAGTTCGGTATTCGGTTACAGCAAAACACGTTTGGGGTATTTAGGCTCTACTTCGAGAACTGTTCAGGTCGCTCCTATCTTCTCCTCGGAGCCCAATTTCATGGGACCTTGGTTAAACAGTCATGCCCAGGTGGGCGCTTGGAATCAGTACCTGGCCGATTTCAATGCAGACAACTCGACCTGGAAACCGAAGATCAGCCTTCAAGGGTATCATTGGTTCACCTACTCGTACATGCCCAAGCCTGCTCCGGGCACGGGTGGAAGCACGTATGTCCCCATGGTGACCGCTTCGGGCGCGACCAACTTCTGCAGCGGCGGCAATGTCATTCTAACCGCCGAGGTAGGTAGCGGATATCGTTGGTCCAACGGTGCTACGACACGTTCGATCACCGTCACTACGGCTGGCAGTTACACGTGTCAAGTCACCAGTAACGGCAACACCGGAACATCGGTCCCGGTGACAGTCAACGTCTGGAACAACCCAACGGTCTTCGTATCTACGGGATCATCCAGTCCGAGCGGCGTGGTCTTGAACGGGCAAGCTACAGCGGGCAGCGGCTCTGTCAGCAGTTACCAATGGTTGATGAACGGTGTCAATATTTCGAATGCCACCAGTGTAAACTTTACAGCAACGACCAACGGAAACTATGCCTTGAAGGTGACGAACAGCAACGGTTGTCCGACTACTTCGACCGCTTTGGCCGTTAGCATTCCGAGTGTATACATTCCGGCTATCACCACCTCAGGGGCCACGGACTTTTGCTCCGGTGGATCCGTTACGTTGACGGCAGAATCAGGAAGCGCTTATGTTTGGTCAAACGGATCAACCAGTCGTTCCATCACCGTTTCCACCGCCGGAAACTACACGTGTACCGTTACAAAAAACGGAAGTACCGGTACCTCAGCGGCGGTGCAGGTTACGGTGTGGAACAACCCCACCTCATCGATTCAGGTCGGTACTGCCACCAGTTCCGGAGTCCCACTTACAGTTACGGCCACGGCCGGAAGCGGTTCCATCAGTTCCTTTCAATGGTCTTTGAATCAGGTGGCCATCAACGGCGCTACTGCTTCTTCCCTGCTGGCCACCAGCAGCGGAACATACCTTGTCGCGGTGAACAACTCCAACGGATGCAGCGTGACTTCTGCACCCGTGAGCGTTACGGTTCCCACTACCTTCGCCACCTGCCAGCTGACCACTCCTACTCCGATCAATACGGTAAATATCACCTCTAATTCAGCTGAAATGCTTTGGAGCGCGTTGCCATCGTGTGACTCCCTGTTATTCCGGATTCGTAAAGAAGGCACCAATCAGTATACCTACATCAGTTTTCCGTATCAGGGTCAGACCAGCTTTATGTTGCTTGGACTCGACCCTAACCAGCGTTATTCCTGGAGAATGCGCACGAAGTGTGGCGGATCTGTAAGTTCATATTCGAACCGGTTGTATTTCACGACGACGAATACCGGCGGAATCAACCGCAACTACGATCCGATTGTGGTAGTGCGTACACTGGAAGAAGGAATCATCACCTATCCCAACCCGGTCATCCATCACGTTTCGGTACAAGTCATAGCCGAAGAGGTATCAACGGGAACACTTCAACTGACGGATATGAGCGGACGAATCATTCAGCAAAAAGAGGTGAATGTGATTGAAGGGGAAAATATCCTTCGCATGGAACTGCAAGGAATTCCCTCCGGGGTATATTTGCTGAGCACGCTGTATGCCGAAGAGGTACAGACCACGCGGATCATCCATATGGAATAGTCCAGCCAGGCATTATTAATCCTCGACCCCCCGCCCGAACCCCGCTCTGAGAGCGGGGTTTCGTCGTTTTAAGTAAAATTGAATAAACTCCCCTACTTTTAGTTATTAACAATGTCTCTTTTGGGAAATTCATATTGATTCCCAAAAAGTAGCCGCCACGTTCCAATAACGAGGCTACCCCCAAGCGCGAAACCCATATTTCATATTTCCACCAAATTCTTTGATAATCAATGTTAACTACATGTTAGGCGTGGTTTTCCATTGCATGAATCAACCCCTATTTTTACGCTCATTAAAATCTTAACCTTTTAAAAATCATGAAACACACACTTCGGATTTTATGGGTGATTGGGTTATGCGGTATCACCCTTTTGGGGCGGGCACAAACCACGAATGTACGTGGCTTCTACCTTCCCGGGGCTGATTCTTGGATCGGTAACACCACCACGGAAAATGCAATTCTTTCCTACGCCTCCGGCAACGCCTACAACTATATCGCCTTTTACAGCCTTGGATCTTTCGCTTGGTCCAATTCCACCAAAAAAAATCAGCTGGCGGATTTTATTCGTCGAGCCAAAACCACGTACGGCATCACTCAGGTAGGTGCAACCGGTGAATCCTACTCTTTCTTTCGCGATTACATCATCCCCTACAACAACGGTCGTTCGAGCGCTTCTGAAAAGTTCGATGTTTTGAATTATGAATTCGAATGGTGGGTTTCTTCCAGCGTCACCAGCTTGTACTGTTCTAAATACCTTACTCCTGCTGGTTGCTCGTGTGACACCGCTGGCGCTTGGCGTTTTTCTTGGCCTCAATTCCAGTCCATCGACTCATTAGCAGCCGCCAACAACCTCACCTCTGAATACTATTTCGGTTGGCCTTCCTCCGGACGCATGTCATCCATTGCCACACGGGCTGATCGTATCCTACTGCACGCTTATCGAACCAGTGACGTTGATGTATATCAATACAGCCGCAGCCGTTTGATCGACGCCGCCAGCAACAATCAAACAGTAAAGATCATTCCTATTTTCTCAGCGGAAAGTTCATTCATGGGACCTTGGCTCAATTCGAATCCCATCACCAAGCCCTACCAGACCTACTCCAATAACTACGCCAGCGAAACCGGCTCCTTTAAGCAGTATATCAACCTGCAAGGATATCAGTGGTTCCACTATGACCATCTGCCTAAGACGACCACGGCTGTAGCTGCCATCACGGCCAGCGGTCCGACCACCTTCTGCACGGGCGGCAGTGTAACGTTAACTGCGAATTCCGGTTCTGCCTACCTGTGGAGTCCGGGTAATCAAACCACGCAATCCATCACAGTATCAGCTGGTGGAAGTTATACCGTTCGTGTGACCAACACATCGGGAGCCAGCGCCGTCTCTTCTCCCGTTGTTATCTCCGTAGTGACCTCCATGGCCGCTCCTACCGTCACCGCCTCCGGACCTACTTCTTTTTGTCAAGGTGGTAGCGTGACGTTGACCTCGAGTACGGCTACCACGTACCGCTGGTCGAATAACGCCACTACTCAATCCATAACAGTCACATCCGGTGGCAACTATAAAGTTACGGTAACCTCCGGTGGATGCACGGCAACTTCTTCCAACACGACAGTATCCATTACCACCACCGCCCCCACGCCCACCGTCACGGCAAGCTCCTCACTCAGTATTTGCCCGGGCAGCACCGTAAAACTCACCTCTAGCTTAGCCAGTGGTTATGTCTGGTCCACCGGAGCTACCACCCGTGAAATCATTGTTGGTAGCGCAGGAACCTACTGGGTGAAAGGCTACGGCGGTCCCAATTGTTTTGCGCAATCGAGCAACGTGGTCACCACGCTGCTATCCGCACCCACCAAGCCAATCATTACTCCATCCGGTTCCACGTCGTTGACTTCCTCGAACAGTTCGGTTAGTCTGTCTTGCTCCTCTGCCAACTCGTACAGTTGGTCTACCGGAGCTACAACCCGCTCGA
>CAYWDY010000086.1:598-4069 GCA_964455985.1 uncultured Flavobacteriales bacterium | reverse complement strand
TCTGTCAGCGCCGCCGGAAGTTACCGGGTCAGCGTTTCCAGTTCCAACGGATGCTCTTCGACATCGGATGCTGTTCAAGTGACAGCCAGCGGTTGCACGCCTCCTGCGCCTCCCACCATCACATCCAGCAGTACAAACAACGTCATCACCAGTGGACAAACGGTTACCCTGACTTCCTCCACGGCCGGCGGCTACCTTTGGTCCAACGGATCAACGGCCCGTTCCATTACGGTCAGTACCGCAGGGACCTACACCGTTCGTGCTTATAGCGGAGGCAACTGCTTTTCCACGTCACTTCCTACCACGGTGTACGTCGTTTTGGCCCGTCACCAACCTGTGTCTGAAGCCGGATATACGTTTGACGTTTACCCCAACCCGGCCACGGATCTCGTTCGCATGAACGTCAATTCTCCTTCGGATGAACCCCTTCAACTCACCCTGACCGATCTTTCCGGTCGCATCGTGTACAACCAACTGCTACAACCTTATGCCGGCCAGAACACCTTTGAACTGATGGTCAATGATCTTCCCCGCGGGGCTTATTTGGCTGTATTCTCCAACGAGGAAGTCCGCCAGTCGGTACGCTTGATGCTGCAATAAAAAGTCACATGAAAAACTCCAAAGGCGGACCCCACCGGGTTCGCCTTTCTTTTTTTCAAGTATAGGATGATGCTCTGTTAAACGAATGTATACTCAGCGGGAACACATGTCCTTGAAGGAACAATAATGACATTGCGAGTGGTCCGCCGTTTGAACGAATGGCACCTTGGGGTCGAAAAGACTATCCAGCAATCCGCGAAGCCCGGATTCGAAGGCTGAAAAATCATCCGGCTGCAGCGGCTTTCCTTGATTGAACTTCTTGCTTCCTTTTGACATGGCTTTCAACGTGATCAACGAAACTTCGACCGGCCGTCCACTATGCTTACGGGAAACCATAAAAGCGTAACAAACCGTCTGGAAGTCCTCCTTGCGAGCAGGGTCCGTGAAAAGATCATTCATGTTCTTCAAGACCTTGGAGTCCACCTTACCTGTCTTATAGTCGATCACACGTAAGGATCCACCCTGTTCTTCCAAGCGGTCGATCACGCCTTTCAACATCACGGTTCTTCCATCCGACAACGCGAACGGTTGGTAGTATTTCTGCTCCAAGCTAAGCAGTCGAATGGGAACCTGTTTCTCGTCGTGACGCAATACCTGATGCACCAACTCCACAATCACATTCCGAAGCAAGAGGTTCTTTCCTTCCAAGTCGTCCGGATTGGTAAACTCTTGAGCGATGGCTTGATTCACTTTAGGCAGAACCATGCTATGGAATGCTTTAAAATCCTCTGCTTGCAACTCAGACTTACCTGCATAAATCAATTCCATAGCGAGGTGGAGTACTTTGCCTAAAACCCCGGCTTCCAAGGTCTCCTGCTTGTCCTCTTTTTCCCACAAACCTGCCACATGCGACAAATAAAAACGAAGTGGACAAGAGATATACTGATTGATCGCAGAAGGCGATAGCGCCGGCATCCTGTCCTGAGGCGTTTTACCGTCCCAGTTCCATTTTTCCATACGCTTCATGACCTCTGGCGATTTCTGCACGACAATCGGCATGGTCGGCATGGGCTCCACAGGTGTCAACACACTCCGTCTTCGAATCTTGATCTGGTCCGGATAACGGACGGCCATCTCCCGTTCAAGTTGAACAATGAACCGGGAGGGCTCACCGGAAGACAAGCCTCTGGCTACGGTGTTATGGACGAGCCAAACCTTTTGAGCGCGTTGAAGCAAACGGTAAAAGTGATAGGCTGTCACGGCATGGCGTTCTTCGTGTGTCGGTAAACCGAAGGCTTTGCGGATTCCATAGGGAATGAACGAGGGAGACTGACCGGCAGAAGGCAGTACGTTCTCGTTCACCGAGAGCAAGATCACATGCTCAAAATCGATGACACGACTTTCGAGGAAACCCATCACTTGAAGACCTTCCAGGGGCTCACCGGAGAAGGGAATCTTGGTAGAAGAAAGAATTTCTCGGAAGAGATTCCACCAGGTGCTGACCGAAGTATGCGTGGACAATGTCTTGTAAATATCCTCCAGGCGGTTGAGCTGAGCGGCAAACCGACTGATGAACTCAGCCTCGATACGGGCCGTTGTTTTTTCCTGCGAGGCCATCGGGCGAAGGATCAGCCCCAACACATCACGACACCAAGCGAACATCGCTTCCGAATTGGACACCTCCTTGAACAGGACGGCTAAGGATCCCACAAGGAGTCGATCTTGAGTGATGCGAATCGATTTCTCCTTCTCTACACTGGCTTTCAAGCGTTGAATTCCGAACTCGTCGATGGCGCGGATGAACGGATGGTCCAACACAGCCCATACATCCTGGAAAAAGAAACTGCCGACTCCCGTAGTTTGATTCCGTCTAAAATTCGTCTGAAGACGAATCAGGGACTCAACGAGGTAATAAACCGAGGTTTGATGCAACGGATAACCGGTCGTGACGTTCACTTTTTCCAACCCGCCGGGTAAGGAATAAAGCACAGGAAACAACAGGTGTTCAGCCGGTAGCACGACTGCCGTCTTCTCCGCCTTGAACCCTTCCACCTCCATCAGGGATTGAACCACCTGTCCGGCGAATTTAGCCTGACCGATTTCCATGGGTATACCCACGACTTCGATTTCCTTGGGGGTAGTCCGGAAATGATCTCCGATCCATGTGGCCTTGTCGGGGTCGAACAAGGTGCTGGAACGAAGGAAATGCCCGGCTTCCTGATGGGTGTCTTCCACGTAATAGCGGTCTGCATCCCAATACAAAGACGCCAAGCCAGCGTCCAGCAAGGACTGAACGACCCGCTCTTCACTTCGCGACAAGGCATACAATCCAGCGAAGACCACGTGGCGACCCACCAACTTCGGATCGACCGAGGACGTAAAGCGGTCCGCCACTTTACGGAATGCCATACCTTCTGTTGACCATCCTTTGCCGTCGATACGAGCGTGAAATTCCCGGTACATTGACAACAGGTGTCGCCAGGATTTCGCAAAGTTCTCCTTTAGAACGGTCTGATGTTTATCGAAATAATGCCCCCAGAAATCCTTGAGTCGTTGCAATTCTTCCTCGGGCAAGCCGAAGGCGGCATCGATCTCCTTTAGGTCTGCGATGACGGCAAATACCTTGGCCGGATCAGCCAGACTTTTATCCAACTCATTGAAGTCATTTAGCATGACTTCGCCCCACGGGTAATAGGTGTCAAAGGTATCCTCGGGGAAATAGGGGGAATAGACTTGGAACAATTCGAAGAGCAAGGTGACATCGTCGGGCAACGATCGATCCGCCCATTCCATCATGACATCCTGAATAGCCATGGTGCGGGGAGCCCAGATCGACTTCTTGACCTGTTGAGCCAGAGCGGCCCGGAAGAAGACACTGGCCCGGCGTGTAGGGAAAACGACTGTCACGCCGGTGAAGTCATCTCCGAATTT
>CAYWDY010000086.1:277-588 GCA_964455985.1 uncultured Flavobacteriales bacterium | reverse complement strand
CAAACGATCTAAAAAGGTTTCCATCCTTGAATACAACCGCCGCTGATGGACGGGGCTTGAAGATAGTAATTCCAAGTCCAACCTACGTCCCAATCCGTTACCTTTGGAATCCGCAGTTAATTCTTCATGGTCAGGACCTCTGCCGTCGTTTGTTTTGTTTTACTGATGTGTTTCCAGGGGACCATGGGGCAAGCCAATACCGGCACCTCATTGCCCACCTTGCCCAACCGCATCCGTCTTTTTACCGAAGAGCAATGGCTTTACGGCGATACCACGTTTGCCACGGTGGATTCGGCGCTTGGGTCGTGGCA
>CAYWDY010000086.1:0-267 GCA_964455985.1 uncultured Flavobacteriales bacterium | reverse complement strand
GATTCATCCCTGGGCCAGAACCTGGGTACCCGAGGAAGCCCCTCCCGGCCGTTGATTTTTTCGTATTCCGTTTCCCCGCTGCCCCGGCTAGGCATGACTCTTTTTGATGCGTACCGGTTCCAACCCGGTGAGGCGCAGTACTGGAGAACCAACAAACGGTTCACCGAAATCCGTTACCAGTTGGGTACCTATCGCGAACAAGGTATTGAAGCAACACATTCGCAAAACATCACAAGAAATTGGAATGCAGGACTTAAGTTCAGGCGA
>CAYWDY010000085.1:7670-9120 GCA_964455985.1 uncultured Flavobacteriales bacterium | reverse complement strand
AACGATCCGGTACCTGTTCGGTCCGGAAGACAGCAACGGATTCTGAACGAGGAGTCAGACCTCCAGGGCGTTCAACCGCTGCACCAGTAAATTCAGGAAGTTGGTCAACGGCCGCTCGGCCATCATGCGAAGCATGGGATTCAGGTTCGCTTCGAAAGTCAGCTGTACGACGGAGGAGGCTCCGTGGTCTTCGATGGTACAAGTCAATACGAAATCAAAAGGGGCATTGCCGTGGCGAATCGCCTTGATGGAAGTCATCGGCGTACGTTCGGTGATCTTCATGCCGAGTGACGCCATACCGGAAATCGTAAAGGAGCATTCGTCCGATGTCGATGTCCAGTCTTTCACTTGTTCGGGCATCAACTTCTCGTAGTTGTTGAAGTCGGAGAGGAAAGAATAGAGCGCCGTTGCCGGACGCTGGATGGTTGTTTTTTCCGAAGAGAGGGTTGTCATGACTGAATCATCGTTTTTCCCCAAACGTCAGGCTGCTCGCGCCATTCGCGGAGCGTATCCAGATGACGTTCGTCAATCGCTTTGGTATCCACTGCTTTTTCCAGCAGGGTGTTGTAGTCACACAAGGTGAACAGCGGACACTGTTCGGCTTTGAAGTTCTGTTCTGCTACGGGAAATCCATAGGTGAAAACAGCCATCATGCCTTTAACGGTACAGCCTGCCTCACGTATTGCGTTGACAGCTTTTAGGGAGCTCTGTCCGGTACTGATCAGGTCTTCAATCACAACGACGGACTGGCCTTTGTGCAGTTCGCCTTCAATGAGGTTCTGCCGGCCATGGTCCTTCGGAGATGAGCGGACATAGACAAAAGGCAGCCCCATGGCTTCGGCTACCGAGGCGCCTTGTGCGATCGCGGCTGTGGCCACACCGGCAATCACATCCGGTTTGCCGAAGTGCTTTTCGATGGCTTTCACCAAGGATTGACGGATGAACGTGCGGACTTTGGGATACGATAGTGTGATACGGTTGTCGCAGTAAATCGGCGATTTCCAACCCGAGGCCCACGTGAAAGGATTCTCCGGCTGAAGTCGAATGGCTTTCACTTGCAAAAGGTAATCGGCGATAACGGAAGCAGTGTCGTCTTTAACAGGCATGAAGCGAAGATAAGGATTAAGGCCGTGGTGTTCTAGGCCGTTAATAACTAATTTAGCATTCTCATGAGTCAACACCAAGTTTTCATTGACGACCGCCGTGTCGTTTTTGTGTCCGAGTCCGATTCGGAAAGGATACACCGGGAGAAAGCCGGACGCGTCATCAGCGAAGCGGATGTCACTACCGAATCCTTGTCCCAGGTCGTCGCAGGTATTCCTGCCGATCAAACGGTCTTTTACGTATGCGCATCGGTCGATTCAGCCTGGAAACGTTGGGTGGCTCACTTTACCCTTTCCGTTGCTGCCGGTGGAGTCGTCCGAAATAGGGACAACCAATGGCTGCTGAT
>CAYWDY010000085.1:0-7652 GCA_964455985.1 uncultured Flavobacteriales bacterium | reverse complement strand
CCGAGGATGCGGCGGTACGCGAAGTACACGAGGAGTGTGGCATCAGTGGCGTTCGGCTCTTGGAGCCTGTCACCGTGACGTTCCATACCTACTCCGAAAAGAAGAAGAACATCCTCAAGAAAACCCACTGGTATGCCATGCATTACGACGGGGAAGAGCAGCCGGCTCCTCAGGTGGAGGAGGACATCGAAAAAGTGGTGTGGATGACTCGGGATGAAATCCACCAAGGAGCATTCTCAAACACGTACCGTTCCATTCAGGATGTGCTGAACGCCTACTTTGAGAGGCATCCGTTGTAATACGCTTACAGCGTGATTCCGGTCGGTACAAAAGGCGAAACATCCCCTTGGTAAAGGAGGATGTCCCGAACAATGGTTGAGGAAATGTGTGATAACGCCGGATCTGCGACTACAAAAACAGTCTCGATTTCGGAAGCCATGGCGCGGTTCATCTGAGCGATGGCTCGTTCGAATTCGAAGTCAGCGGATGTTCGAAGTCCGCGGAGAATGAAACGCGCACCGATTTCTTGACAGAAATTCACCGTGAGGCCGGTATAGCGCATCACTTTCACCCGTGATTCACCGGCAAAGGTCTGTTGGATGAAATGTTCGCGGCGATCCTGGGAGTAGTAATAATGTTTGTTCGAGTTGTACCCAATGCCGATCACGATCTCATCGAATAGCGGCAGGCAACGGTGCACGATGCTTTCGTGTCCTTTGGTGATGGGGTCGAAGGATCCGGGGAAGACGGCGATTTTCTTTTCCATGGCGGGTTGATGGGAACGAAGATACGGCTTAGCCTGTAATCGGTGTGGCCGACGGGCGGAAAAAGGCGAAGGAGCAATTTCCGTAGCGACGGTTTTCGATGTCCGGCTTTTCGTAGAGCTCGTCTTCCTGAGAAGGGTGTTCCAGAATGAAGTAGCCTTCGGGTTTAAGCCATCCTTGCTGAAGCACTCGCCGGATCAACTCGGGTCGTTCTTCCCAGTCGAACGGCGGATCGGCAAAAACAATATCGTATGCGGTTGGAGAGTTATCCAGGAATTTCAGCACATCGGCTTTGACGGTCCGCACCTGCCGCAGCCCGAAACGGGTGGCGGTCTCCTGGATGAAACGTGTGCAACCAGGATAGCGGTCTACCGCTACCACTTCGCGTGCTCCTCGGGAGGCGAATTCGAAGGTAATGCCGCCGGCTCCGCTGAAGAGGTCCAGTACGGAAACGGATTCGAAGTCGATGCGGTTAGCCAGGATGTTGAATAGACCGGACTTGGCGTAATCGGTCGTCGGCCGCACCGGCAAATGGTTGGGTGCCTGAAGGATTCGTCCTCCTAACGATCCGGCTATGATTCGCACAGGCTGACGGAATAGGCGGATAAGAGCGCTCCGGCGGGAAGCTCTTTCAGTTTGTAACTCAAGGCTGCTCCGCGCACGGCGGGCAAGGATTCGAGCTGGGAAAAATAAGCGGACCAGCGGGCGGTGACAGCGGTAACGGCATGTGGAACGCCGGCCAGCGTTACGGGAAGTTGTTGCCGGTCGAGTTCGCACTGGTCGCAAACGTTGAGGAAATAGTAGGCCGCTTCTTCGTAATCCCGGATGGGAAAATGATTGGCCAGTATCAACGAGCGACCGGAATTGATAATCACAGTCAGGAGTTCAGGATGGATCACGCACAGGGCTTGCGTGGATTTGGAAGCACCGGTGGCCATCCATTGGTATTCGAGCAGTCCGGCCAGTCCGTGCTTGACCGTACACCCGGGCAGCAGCTGACGGATCAAGGAATCCATTTCGGGAACCAGTCCGAAGATGACATGCAAGCCGAAGCCCGACACCGGTTGAGAAGCGGGCAAGAGATCGTCGCGTTCAACGGCCAACCGCAGGTAGGATTTCTCGTCGCCCGATTTGAACAACGAGGAAGGAATCAAGGTGGTGTAGGGATTGAACACGGAAAGGGTCGCCGACTGATGAGCGCGAAGTCCAACCAATTCACTTTGACTGATGGCCTGTCGGAGGAAATCGGGGTAAGCGTCTGTACCGTTGTTCAGAATCAGTTCGCTGGCCAGGATTTTACCGGTTGCCTTTTCGCGCAGCATGAATGAAAGCGTGCTACCGCTGAATGCGCCGAAGAGTTGGCAAGCGCCAGCCTGACCGGTGAGAAGTTTCTCATCAGAGGCGATGAATCCCTGCGGGGAATCCAGTTGGAGTAGAGGCGATTGCTTCATCGGAACTGATCAAATTTACATAAAATGGCGCACTTGCTCGTAGACGGACTGCGTCATAATGTGTTATTTTGCAGCATGATTCAAGCGATTCTCAGTGGAATCACGTTCGGACTGGCCTTGGCTTGTCTGTTGGGGCCGGTGTTTTTCACCCTGTTGCAGACCAGTTTACAGGAAGGTTTACGTTCCGGTGTGCATGTCGCCGCCGGCGTGTTAGTCAGCGATTCTCTGCTCATTGTGATTTGCTTGCTCTTTACGACGCAATTGGAACTGATGAATGCACACAAGGACACGATGCGTTTGGTCGGGGGTGCGGTATTGTGTGTTTTTGGACTGGTACAGGTTTTCAAAAAGACCAAGGTGAAGGAGGTTCAGGACAAGAAGAAAGCCGTCCATGCGCAGTACATGTTCAAAGGATTCCTGTTGAATACCCTCAACCCCATGGTGCTGATCTTTTGGCTGAGTGTGGTGGGTGTCGTTTCTCTGCGGGAAGAATACACCTCCGTGCACGTGGCCGTTTTCTTCGTCAGTGTACTGGCCACGGTCTTCTCGACCGATCTGCTGAAATGTTTCGGAGCCCATCGGCTGAAGCGGGTATTGAACGACAAAGTCATCCACCGCTTGAACCTATTCACGGGGCTGGTCCTCATCGGATTCGGTGCGGAAATGCTGTTGCGTGAGCTGCTTTAAGGCCTGATTCGCCTTGTTTTTTCACCTGATTTTCCTACCTTCGTGCTCCCCTTTTGGACGCTTAGCTCAGTTGGTTTAGAGCATTACCTCGACAAGGTAAGGGTCACAGGTTCGAGTCCTGTAGCGTCCACAAAACTTCAGCGTCCGAAATCAACGGGCGCTTTTTTTGTGCCCTGCATCAAGGCGATCTCTTTAGCTTCAGTAAAATAATGGGGGAGTCATTCAGTCCTTAGACTGCGCCAGAAATTCCTTCCAGCTTTCCCATTGCGATGATTTCATCACACGCGGAAATTTGTTCTGACCTCCCAGGCGCCCATTTTTCGTCATGAAGTCGTAGAACCGTTGTACCGGAATTACTTCCAGTCGGATATCCTTCAATGCCGATCCGCGCTCGACGGCGTAATCGTCGTTAAGTTCCTTCAGCAGTTCGTCCAACCGACGGGCCAGCAGCGCAGGGTCGGGGTGCTGGTTGCTATTGGTGCCGATGTACCATTGATGCGCAAAGGAGCCATCAACGGGTAATCCCGCTACGCAGAACTCGGAAAAGTCAATACCGAATTCACCGGAGAGGCGGTCAATCGCCCGGTTCATGTTATCGACCGACAAGTGCTCGCCGACCAAACTGAGGAAATGCTTGGTGCGACCGGTGATTTGGATATCGCCCTTGGAGGGGTCGATGAAGCGAATCGTATCTCCGATCAGGTAACGCCAAGCGCCGGCACACGTGCTCAGCAGGATGGCGTAATCGACACCGGTTTGCACCTGTTCAATCGTCAGAGCCCGAGCGTCGGGTAACAGTTCACCGTTGTCGTTGAAGTTGCTGTCGTTGAAGGGAACGAATTCGTAGAAGATGCCGTTGTTCAAAACCAGCCGCATGTGCTGTACGCCAGGCTCATTTTGAAAGGCGATGAAACCTTCCGAAGCCGGATACACTTCGATGAAATCGATGGGGAAGGAGAAGAACCGGGAGAATGTTTTACGGTAGGGCTCGAACGATACGCCACCGTGCACGTAAATCCGCAGGTTGGGCCAAATGTCATGGATGGACTTCACGCCGTAATGCGCGATGATCTTCTCGAAAAGAAGTTGCACCCACGAAGGCACACCGGTGATGATTCCGATATCCCAATCCTTGGCCTGCCGTGTGATCTCTTCCAGTTTCTGATTCCAGTCTTTTTCTTCCCGCAGTTTCTTACCCGGTTTGTAATAACGCTGGAACCAGATTGGAACCCGTCGTGCCGAAATACCGCTGACATCTCCCTCGTAGTATCCGCCCTGCTTTTTGAGGTCGGTACTTCCGCCGAGCCAAAGAATTCCTTTTTCAAAAAACTCTGCCGGCAAGTCGTATTTGCCTAAGGTCAGGATCTGTCGGATGCTGGCCTTCTTGAGCGATTTAATCATGTCCCGCGTGACCGGGATGTGCTTACTGGCCGATTCGGAAGTTCCCGAGGAAAGAGCGAAAAATTTCACGAAGCCGGGCCAACACACGTTCTCCTCTTCCTGAAGACAACGGTGCCACCATTGGTCGTGAATGGAGTTGTAATTGAAATAAGGCGTCTTCTCTTGAAAGGAGGCGAGCAGATCCCCGGAGGTAAGCATATCGCTGAAGCCGTAGTGACGACCGAAAGCGGTATCCTTGGCTTTGGCCAGGAGCTTTCGCAATTCTTTACGCTGCTGCTGTGCTGGCGACGAGGTGCGAAGGCGCACGCGCGTTCCCAGGCGAAGTCCTTGCTTGATCAAAGCTCCAATTACAGGCATAGATCAAAGATACTGATTGAAGTTCAAAGTTCAGAGTTCAAGGTTCAAAGTTCAATTCTGAATTCTGAATTCTGAATTCTGAATTGAAAAGGTAGTGTCAACTGAGCCTACGATTTATACAAAAAAGACTGCCTGAAAAGACAGTCTCTTTCGATGAAACAGCCAGGGCCTCGATTACATGTGCATGATGATCTCGTCGCCGAACTCCGAGCATTTCAACAAGGTGGCTCCGCTCATGAGGCGTTCGAAGTCGTACGTTACGCGCTTGGCAGCGATACTCTTTTCCATGCCGGAGTAGATCATGTTAGCGGCTTCGATCCAGCCGAGGTGCTCCAGCATCATCGCTCCGGAAAGGATGACCGAACCCGGATTCACCTTGTCTTGGTTCGCGTATTTCGGTGCAGTGCCGTGTGTAGCTTCGAAGATGGCGTGACCCGTTACGTAGTTGATGTTGGCGCCGGGTGCGATGCCGATACCTCCCACTTGAGCAGCCAGTGCATCACTGAGGTAATCCCCGTTGAGGTTCAACGTGGCAATGACATCGAAATCTTCCGGACGGGTGAGGACTTGCTGCAAGGTGATGTCGGCAATGGCATCTTTCACGAGGATGCGACCAGCGGCCAGTGCAGCTTTTTGCTCGTCATTGGCAGCAGCTTCCCCTTTTTCTTTTTTCGTGCGTTCCCACTGTGACCACGTGTAAACGCTTTCTCCGAAATGCTTTTCAGCGATCGCGTAACCCCAGTCGCGGAAGGCGCCCTCGGTGAATTTCATGATGTTGCCTTTGTGTACCAACGTCACGGATTTACGTTTGTGACGGATGGCGTACTCGATGGAAGAACGGATCAATCGTTCGGAGCCCAATTTGGAGACCGGCTTCAATCCGAGACCCACCATCAGTTCACCGGCGGAACCGGCACCTGACATGTGGTTGAATTCAGCGGCCTTCTCTTCGGTGCCGAAACGGATTTTTCCGAATTCTTTGGGGAATTCTTTCTCCAGGAATTCCAATACTTTTTTCGCTTCGGCAGAGCCGGCAGCGAATTCGATACCAGCGTAGATATCTTCGGTGTTTTCCCGAAAGATGACCATGTCAACAGCACCCGGATTCTTTACAGGCGAAGGAACGCCTTCGAACCAACGCACGGGACGCAGACAAACGTAGAGGTCGAGGATCTGACGAAGCGCCACGTTCAGTGAACGGATGCCGCCACCCACGGGAGTGGTCAGCGGACCTTTGATACCTACCAGGTATTCTTTGAAGGCGGCCAGTGTTTCATCGGGCAACCAATTGCCGGTCTGGTTGAAGGCTTTTTCACCAGCGAGAACCTCTTTCCAAACGATTTTTCGGGAACCGCTGTAGGCCTTGGCCACAGCTGCATCCAACACCCGGACGGATGCATTCCAGATGTCCGGCCCGGTGCCGTCGCCTTCGATGAATGGGATGATCGGATCATTGGGGACCACCAGTTTGGATCCCGACATGGTTATTTTGTTTCCTGACATGGGTAAGAGGTTAGTGGAAAGAGTCGGCGAAATTACTCCTTTTAGACCGACCTGACAATTCATCCGGATTTTTATGTGACGTTAATCGATGTTTAGATCGTATTTTTGCAGGAGTTCATTCCGTGAAGGTCTACGCATCGCTCTCCTCGTTCCGCCGGCTGCCCAAAGCCATCGTCACCATCGGTACCTTCGATGGCGTACATGTCGGGCACCAGCAGATCATCCGTCGGTTAGGCGAAATCGCTACCCGAGAGGGCGGGGAATCGGTGGTGCTCACTTTTTTTCCGCATCCTCGGATGGTGCTGCAGGCGGAGGATAATCCACTTCAACTCATTTCCACTTTAGAGGAACGTCAGGAATTGCTGGCGGCCGCCGGGGTGCAGCACCTGATCGTTCAGCCCTTCGACCGCGAATTCTCGCGTATTTCAGCCACGGAATTCGTTCGGGATGTTCTGATCAGGCAAATCGGGTTGCAAACGTTGGTTATCGGCTATGACCACCATTTCGGTCGCAACCGGGAAGGGTCCTTCAAGGATTTGGAGGAAATGTCGCTGACCTACGGATACCGTTTGGAAGAGATCCCCGGACAGGTAATCCATGAGATGGCGGTAAGTTCCACCAAAATCCGGCAATCGTTGTTGGCGGGTGATGTGCAGACGGCCGCTGAACTCCTGGGGTATCCTTTCACCCTGACCGGTACCGTGGTCGCTGGAGATCGGATCGGCCGGACCTTGGGTTTCCCGACGGCCAACCTGCAAGTCGCCGAATCATATAAGTTGATTCCTTACAACGGTATCTATGCCGTGCGCGTCACCCACGCGGGCCGGTCCTACAACGGCATGCTGTACATCGGTACGCGGCCGGTAGTGGACGGTAAGCGCCGGGTCATCGAGGTGAATCTGTTTGATTTTGACCAGGAGATTTACGGAGAACGCGTCACCGTTCACCTGATTGACCGGCTACGCGACGATAAACCGGTCGGCACGCTGGAAGAATTGAAAAGTCTCCTGGAAGAAGACCGACGGAATGCAACAAAACGGCTATCCTGACGTTGATTACGTCAGCATGAAGCGTTTTTCTGGAATAGTCATTCTGATTACGATGTTGATTCATACCCTGTCCGGGTATGCCCAGGAAACCGTACGTGATTCTTCCTACACGTTTCGCAGCTTGTCCGAAGCGGCAGCCCAGCCCGATCAGGTGTACCGACTCAGTTTACGGGGTGCCCGATTGGATTCCATCCCCTCCGTAATTTTTTCGATGACTAACCTTCGGTACTTGGATCTGAGTCGTAACCGCCTTGACAGCATACCTCCGTCTATCGGTGGATTAACATCGCTGGAGTATTTGGACTTGTCGGGGAACAAATTGACCGGCTTGCCCGAGGAGATCGGTTCATTGACGGCTTTGACCTACCTGGGGTTGAACCGGAATTTTATCCGGCAACTGCCGCCATCCATCGGTAATCTGGAGTCACTCGAGTATTTGG
>CAYWDY010000084.1:3648-9157 GCA_964455985.1 uncultured Flavobacteriales bacterium | reverse complement strand
TGATCGGGAAAAAGGGACATGGACTCTTCGCTTTCGGATAGCATGGAAGCCCAGTCACGCAATTGCGAATCCAACAGCAAAATCTGGCTGTGTACCGAATATTCCTGCGATCCTAAGTCACGGGCTTTTCGGTAGGCGACTCGGGCCTCTTCCCATTTCTTCTGCAGCGCCAAGAAGTCCCCTTGGACAGCATAGACGCGCGGATCAGAAGGATGCGTCTGTACCAACAGCTGGCACAACTCGTCGGCCTGAGGTTGCAATTCCGGGAACGCCTCAACAAGATTGTAATAGGATCCGAGGATGCGGATTTTAGTATCGATGTCCAGTTGCATCTGGCGGAAGGCCAGCTTCAATTCCAAGAACGAATTCTCTTTGTCTCCGGCCGAGCGATAGAAATCAGCCAACGACAGATGCACATACGCATTCTCCGGATCAATGACCTCGATGTGTTTATAGGTCTCCAGCGCTTTGGCGCTGTCACCGATGGACTGGTAATATTCAGCCAACATACCGAAGGCCTGTACATTGCTCGAATCCGTGGCGATGAGCTTATTCAACTCCGCGATGGCTTTGGCCGGTTGCTGCATCTGCTGGTAAATGCGGCATTTGCTCATCGACACCTCTTCGGAAATACCGAAACGCTTTTCGTAGTCGCCATATGTCGACAATGCTTTATCCAGATCTTCGGCGAAGATCCACGTAGCGGCCAGCTCCAGGTATGCCTCCTCATCCTCGGGCTGCAGGCGGATGACCTGCTGCTGGATTTCAGCGGCTTCCTTGAAGCGGTTGTTGCGCTGAAGCACCTCGGCATACTGACGCGCATACCAAATGTTTTCCGGATCCAGTTTATAGGAAGACTTGGCGAAGAAGAGGGCGTCGGCGTATTTCTTCTGGAGCATATAGACATTCGCCAGCTCGTACTGCGCGGCGGCATTCTGCGGATCCTTGCGGACCACTTCGCCGAAAAGATCGATGGCCGTACCGTAGTTGCCCAGGAGTTTCTCCTTGTTGGCGTTGAAGAAAATGTAGGTGACTTCGGCACGTTGCGCGTCGGTCATCCCTGAAGCGTCACTTCGCGATGTCGTGGCGGATTTGGTTCCGCCGCACGAGTAGAGCACGACGGCGGCCAGGAGCAGAGCGAGGGATCGTTTCATGGCCGATTACTGTTGCGTGGAGAAATCACTGATGCTCAGGTTCACGGCGCGCCCTGAATATTCCGCTGAATGGCCGATCATCGAATTGTCGATAACGGCGTGACGGACCTTGGTGTTCGTCTGCAAGATGGAATTGGTGATGACAGAGCCCTCGATACGGGATCCGGCGCCGATAGATACGTGTGGGCCGACGACGCTGTTGATGAGTTCCACATTCGCGCCAATGAAACAGGGAGGAATGATCACCGATTGCGAAGTCCGGACATCCGAGGCAATCAGATTGTCGTTTCGATGATGCTCCAATACACGTTGGTTCGTGTAAACGGTTGCATCTTTGTTTCCGCAATCCAGCCATTCATCGACCGTGCCTGGCACGAATTTCATTCCCTTCGATTTCATATTCTCCAGCGCGTTGGTCAATTGGTACTCCCCTTTCTCACGAACATTATTATCTATCAGGTACTGCAGTTCGTTACGCAGGTTTTCGCCATCGCGGAAATAATAGATGCCGATGATGGCCAGATCCGAAACAAACGTTTGTGGTTTTTCCACGAAGTCGGTGATGACGTTATGGTCGTTCACTTTGATTACACCGAACATGCGGGGGTCGTCGATGCGATTGACCCAGATGACGCCGTCTTGATTTTCGTCAATCTTGAACTCCGCTTTGAAAAGTGTGTCTGCAAAAGCAACGATGACTTTTCCCTGCAACGCCGACTCCGCACAAAGTATGGCATGTGCCGTTCCTAAAGGCTCTTCCTGGTAATGAATGGTTCCCTTGGCGCCAAGACGTTCGGCAACGGCAATCAGCTGCTGCTCGACGGCCGGGCCGAAGTCGCCGATCACGTATGCGATCTCGTCGACTTTTTCTTTGCAGGTACGGGTGATGTCTTCCACGAGCCATTCGACGATGGGCTTTCCGGCAACGGGAATCAGGGGCTTCGGAACGGTAAGGGTATGCGGACGCATCCGTTTCCCCATTCCCGCCATTGGTACAATGATTTTCATAGTTTATAAAAATGAGTGATTCAAGATCGACCAGTCGAGCCGAAGCCTCCGGCGCCACGGCGTGTCTCTTCCAACGCTTCGGCCTGCTGCCATTCGACACGTTCATGCCGAGCGACGACTAGTTGAGCGATGCGTTCGCCGTTTTCCACCACAAACGTTTCGGTAGACAGATTGACCAAAATGACTTTTATTTCTCCCCGGTAATCCGCATCAATGGTTCCCGGTGAATTCAGAACGGTAACCCCTTTCTTGGCGGCGAGTCCGCTGCGCGGCCGGACCTGGGCTTCAAAACCGACAGGCAGCTCGATGAATAGACCGGTGGGGATAAGCGCCCTTTCCAAGGGCTTGAGTTCCACCGGAGTTTCAAGGTCAGCACGTAAATCCATTCCCGCCGCTGCTTCGGTTTCATATCCCGGCAGAGGATGACGGGAACGATTGATCACCTTCACTTCCATGGTTTTTCTTGGTCAGGGCGCTAAGGTACGGGATTTACGGCGGAGATACATGATGCATACACCGGCGAATACCGACATCAACACCAAGCGGAACAAGACCATCCAAACGGTTTCCACTTCCCCGGAAACAGCGTTACCGGCATAGGCTAATCCCAAGGCGAGTGATACCGCGATAAAAAACATTTTCACATCGTAAGGTACCGGATACTCCCGTTGTCCGGTTCCGTAGGATGCTACCATGATGGTGGCATAACAAACCAACGTAGCCCATGCGGCGCCTTCGTAGCCCATGGTGGGGATTAACAGTACGTTCAGTACGAGGGTGACAATCGCTCCCAACAACGCGAACCACGCGCCCCATGATGTTTTGGAGGTAAGCTTATACCACATGGAAAGATTCAGGTAGACCCCCAAGAACCAATTCGCCAAGAGAAGAATAGGAACAACGGAAAGTCCGGAGCGGTACTTTTCTCCGATGAACAATCCGAAGACGTCCAAAAAGAGCGTCACTCCCAAAAAGATGAGGCCGCCGGCAAGGAGGAACCAGTCCATGACGCGGGCATAAATCTGCTTCGCGTCTTGTCGGCCTGCCTGATTGAAAAAAAAGGGTTCGGCAGCGTAGCGGAATGTCTGCACAAACAAAGTCATCAGGATGGATAACTTATAACAGGCCCCATAGATTCCGAGTTGATCCAACGCGGTGGAAGGGTCTTTAATCAGATAAGGTAACAGGATACGGTCGAATGTTTCGTTGACCATGCCGGCAAATCCGGCAATCATCAACGGCCATCCGTAGCGGATCATTTTTTTCCAAAGCACGCCGTCGAAACCGAAACGTGCCGGTAGCATTTCCGGTACCAAGAGCAAGAGCGTGACCAGACTGGCGAGCAGGTTGGCGAGGAAAACATAGCCCACGCCGAACGTGGGATCATACCACGAAGCCACGACACCGTGAGGATCGCCAGCAATAAGAGAAGGGCAGCCTATCAGGAAGAATAGATTGAAACCGATGTTGAGTCCGATGTTGACCAGCCGTACAAAGGCGAAACGCAATGCCCGGTTCTGCTGACGCAGCCTGGCGAACGGAATGGCGGTGATGGCATCCGCAGCCAGTATGCCGGCAAAGAGCAGGACGTAACTCATGACATGCGGGTCATGGCCCGGAAAAGACTCCGCAATGGGGTTGACAAAAAGCAGGATCATCGCCATGAACCCCACGGAAGAGGCGATGATGGAAATGAGTGCCGTGGAATAAACTTGGGGGCGACCGTTTTCGGAGGTATAAAAACGGAAAAAAGCAGTCTCCAGTCCGTAGGTGAAAAGAACATTCAGGAAAGAGGCATAGGCATAAAACTGCGTGACCATGCCGTAGTCGCCCGTATCAAACACACGCGTGTACAGCGGCACCAACAAGTAGTTGAGCAGTCGACCGAGGATGCTACTTAGACCGTATATCGCGGTCTGGCCGGCTAGTTTGCGGAGAAGGGACACGTTTAATGATCACGGGAGAGGCCCCGGCGGATTCAAAGATCACCATTCAACGCAGGCATGGGGAAGATATTGCCGTCAGTTTTCAAGATCCAGACGTGCATTACCCGCAACGAAATCAGCCTATCGCTTGAAATTCGCTTTGCGTTTCTCCATGAAAGCCCCGACCCCTTCGCGGAAGTCATCAGTACCGAAACATTTTCCGAATTCCTCTACTTCCGTCTTAAACCCGTCTTCACCATCCGTGAAAAAGGCATCCACGCAACGGACGATTCCGGCGATGGCTTTGGGAGACTGAGCCGTGATCTTGTTCATCACTTCGTGAGTCTTGGCCATCAGCTGGTCCTTTGTCACGACGTGATTCACCAATCCCAACCGGTGTGCTTCCTCCGCACCGATCATATCGGCAGTCATGAGAAGCTCCATCGCTTTACCCTTGCCAATCAGTTGTACCAATCGCTGCGTACCTGCATAACCGGGGATTACTCCCAGCTTCACCTCCGGCTGCCCGAACTTGGCATTATCCGAAGCCACGCGGATATGACACGACATCGCTAACTCGCATCCTCCGCCCAAGGCGAAACCGTTTACGGCGGCAATCACCGGCTTGGTGCACGTTTCGATGCTCTTGAATACGGCATGTCCGTCGGCACTCAATTTCTTCCCTTCTTCCATCGTATAGTGAGCGAACTCGGAAATGTCAGCACCGGCCACGAATGATTTAGGGCCAGCTCCGGTAATGATGATACCCGCTACCGCAGGGTCCTTCTCAGCCGCACGTACCGCCTGTCCGATCTCCTGGATCGTAGTGTGATTGAGTGCATTGAGTTTGTCGGGACGGTTGACCGTTATGGTAGCGATAGCTTCGTTGGTTTCAACCAGGATGTTCTGATACATTGGTCTGCAGGGATATAAAAGAAGTGGTAACCGATTAGAAGTCGCGGCGCTGGCGCACTTCCTCGCGGATATATTCGATGATGATACCGGTTTCGGTGCCCGGAGGGAAAAGCTTTCCGACACCCATGGCCATGAGCTGCTGCATGTCAGCATCGGGAATGATGCCTCCACCGGTCAGAAGCACATCATTCATTCCCTTATCCTTCATCAACTGGATGATCTTCGGGAAAACCGTCATGTGCGCACCGGAAAGAATGCTCACGCCGATCACATCGACATCTTCCTGCAAGGCGGCATTGACGACCATTTCGGGCGTCTGGCGTAAACCGGTATAAATGACTTCCATGCCGGAGTCACGCAAAAAAGAAGCGATGACCTTGGCTCCCCGGTCGTGACCGTCTAGTCCGACCTTGGCAATCAAGACACGGAGCGGGCGTTTCTGATTCATGGCCGTAAAGGTAAAAGATTACGTCGTAACCCTGTCATGCGCGGTTCAGCCATACGGTG
>CAYWDY010000084.1:0-3638 GCA_964455985.1 uncultured Flavobacteriales bacterium | reverse complement strand
CGCTTCGGAATTCAACCTGACCTCCGCACTGTTCGATGATGTTCTTCACCATGGCCAACCCGAGACCCGTGCCTCCTGATTTGGTGGTGAAATTGGGAACAAAGATTTTAGGGAACTGCTCAGGAGGTATTCCTTGACCGTTATCCGACACTTCGATCCGCCAGCGACCTCCCACTTCCGCGACGGAAATGCCGATGACGCCGATACGGTCTTCAGGAATGGCTTGGACCGCATTCTTGATGAGGTTGGAGAAGACACGATTCAACTGATCCTTATCGGCGAGAACCGTTATTTCCCCTTCGGGAAGATCCAACCGGAACTGATGGTTCGTTGATACGGCAAACAGATCCATCGCCTGACGTAACACAGGCCCCAATTCGACAGAGGCCATCTGCCCTTGTGGCATTTTAGCGAAATGGGAAAACTCCGTGGCAATCGTGGACAACGTATCGATCTGTTGAATGAGCGTCTTCGCCATCTTCAAGGTCATCTCTTCCCGTTCTTCGCGGTGTTCCGCCCATGCCCGTTGCAGCTGTTGAACGGAAAGTTTCATCGGTGTCAACGGGTTCTTGATTTCGTGCGCTACCTGCTGCGCCATTTCCCGCCACGCACCTTCGCGTTCACTACGCGCCAACAGCTCGGCGCTCTCGGCCAGCTGTTGGACCATTCGGTTGTATTCTTGTACTAACAGCCCGATCTCATCCTCCTTGTCATACGCTATCGGATCGTTCTTCCGACCGAACCGCAACCGAGCCATACTGTCTTGGATGACGGACAGCGGCTGGGTGATGCGCGACGAAATCAGTACCGTGACGAGCACTGCCAAGGCAAACAGCAGCACATAGATGTTCAGCAGGGCAGACAGGAATCCGGAGACTTCGCGGTTCCTTTCTTTCTGTTTTTCAAAATAGGGCAATTCGAGATAGCCCGTCATCACGCCCTCAGGCCCGACAAATGGAGCATAGCCGGCGATGTAATTCAAGCGTCCGACTTTTTCAGGAATAAGATACTGGGTACGACCGTACGTCTTTACTTCATGCAAGGCTTCCGGATTCATCAAGGTAGAAACGATGCCCTGATCGAAAAGACGTTGCCGAGAGGAAAAGCAGAGGCGGCCCGTTTCATCGTATACATTGAAATCAATGTTGGTATTCTCTGCCAGTCGACGCAGCTCGGACTGCAGCGATGGAACCATCGTTTCAGACAGCGGTCGTGTCACGTCCAGGTTTTCCCCGACGAGCACCCATAACCCACTCAACTGTTCACCGATCGACCTTCGTTGGTCGCTCTCGTATTTACTGAATATATACGTCACTGTTCCGGCACCGATACCGATGAACGAGCTGATGACCAAGATGAAAACCGAAAGTCGGATCCGGCGGGTCAGCGACTCGCGTCGATGGGATCGAAGAAACAAATCGAACCCACCCAACAGGACGGCGATGTAAAATCCGAAGGCCGTGAATATCCAGGAGAAAAGCGTGACCCACGAAAACCAACCCTCGACAGGGCGAGACACCACCACCAGCGTTTCGTTAGGTCCGGATACATAGAGGTGATCGAACCCGTTGGATTCATTCCGTTGATCGTCGAGTCTGGGATCCAGATTGAAGTCGCGGGTGCTGAACGGATAAGGATACGGACCGTATTCGAAAACAAGACTGCCGTTACTGTATTGCGCGTAACTGTAATTCTCCGGTAACGAGCGGTCCTTGACCGATCCCCCGACAAATAGCTCCGTGAATCCAGGCTGTGAAGAGAAGATCCGTGAACGAAGAACGAGTTGTACTTGAGCGATGGTATCCTCGCCCTTTACCACCGGCAGCACGGCGGCATAAGAAACCCGGCCAGCTGATGAAGGCATGGAGAATAACAGGCTATCGATCATCGGTATTCCTGCTGACTTGATTGCCTTGGCCCTTGGATCCGTAAGTCCGGTGATTCGTACGACAGACTCGCATTCATACCTGCTGAGGTAATTGCGCAGATAGCGATTCGTAATGAACGTGGCGGCCGTTTCTTCTTGGAATAGCGAGTCGCTAAGCAAGGGTTGCAGGTCTGAATCGACCGACAATTTTTTCAGTTCGGAGGACAACAGGAATTCCGCCACCTGATCGCGCTGTTGGCTGACACGATGAGCCAACTGCAGTCGGTCCTGACTTTCGCGGATATTGACAAAAACCTGGAGCGCCACGGTGGTCAAGGCCGATACCGCCACCAAGACCAGAAAATAGTACCTGTACGGACTGCTTTGTCCTGCCCTGCTCACCAACCGGCGCATGACAAGCCATCCGGCGGTGAACCATACAGCGAGTGACAGCAAAGCCAATAGGGTGAATCGATCCACGGACGACAGATCAGCTACATGGAATGAAATCCTGGAGTCGAGGACCAAGCTTCGGACCAACGATACATACAACAACAAGCCTCCTGCTGCCAAGAGACTTCGCAGAAAATTGCGGGAACGGCCTGACGGCACCGGAACCAGCGTTGCCGCGATTCCTCCGATGGCTAAGGCGAAAAGAGCATTCAATAACGAATCGCCCAACGAAGGGAAAAGCCAAGTGGAGGCATAAACAGAGGGTTGGAACAGCGGCGTGGAATACATGGCTTCCGGCCAACCGAGATGAAGGAGTAGATACCGGCCTGTGACCAATACGAGTATGGACAGGATGCGGACGTATGCATGGCGCTCGTTGGCCCAGAGCATCAGTCCCAACAGAAGCAGCATCGTGACCAGCCACATCGACCACGTCATGGTGGCGGGATACTGACGGGAGGACAGTGACTCGATGTCCAGGTGGTCGATTACTGATCCGTCCGGAGCGTGAAATGCAGGACCGTCACCGCTTTGGGCTTGTTCAGGAAGTAGAAACCATGGATTAAACCGGTTCTGCAGATACCGGTTTTCATACGCATAGGCGTGCTTGATCCAGATCAGACCTACTGCACTTCGGTTGGCATTCCGGAAAATCCTTGACCAGTACACGCCATTAGGTAATCGGATCGTACTCTGATCTCGAATGGCCGTCAAGTCCATCGAAGAGAGGTCGGCATCGTTATCCGACCATTGGATGCACCGGCTATTGTCGAACAGGAAAACACTGATTCCGGAAGTGTCCGTCTCCCCGTGTAAAAATTGCTGGTGGAACGAAGTGCTGTCGCCTGCGTTGAGGAGTGCGGGAAGTTGCTGTTCCAAACGCTTGTCCAACGCAGTAAAACGTTGCTCGGCCCGTTGCATCAAGGAAGCGGGGCTGACCACGCTGAGGAATTGCCAAACGGCCACGATGACCGACAGTATGAGCGCTGCAGGCAATAAATAATGGCGGAGGTGGCGAAGCGATTGAAGCACAGCGGTACAGGTCAGGTCAACCGGGCAAGGATATACTTTTCTACGACGGTCGGATAGAAACGATGCTCCAGTTCGTGGATCTTGGCGGCTAAGGTTTCTACCGTATCCGAGGATGACACGTGACACGCGGCTTGGAATACGATATCGCCATCATCGAAAGCTTCATTGACCTGATGGATGGTTATTCCGGATTGGATGTCCCGGGCGGCCAACACGGCACGGTGAACGTGATCTCCGTAAAATCCCTTACCGCCGTAGTTAGGTAAAAGGGCTGGGTGGATATTCA